>JAHQVR010000033.1 GCA_019634245.1 Gammaproteobacteria bacterium | reverse complement strand
GTGCAAGCACTTGAAGGTCTGTAAATTCAGACGACAAGGTTTTAAGAAGCAAACCGCTTGTGGAAGCAGGTTATACGCTTAGGGAAAGAGTGTAATGCAACGAACGGCGCTTCACCGGGTAACTCCGTTGAGCTTGTTAGATGGCAAATTCAATGGCCGCCTCGGCATGCAGCTCGGTAGTGTCGAATACTGGAACGCTAAAATCCTCAGGTCTTATCAATAGCCCCACTTCTGTACAACCGAAAATCACACTATCAGCACCGTCCTGCTGGCAGCGAGCAATAATGTCGAGATAAGCCTGTTTGGATTCCGGCTGTATCATTCCCTGGCACAGTTCGTTATAGATGATGTCATGAACGATCTGCCTGTCTTCTTTATCGGGAGTTACCACGTCGATTTGATGCATGTCTTTAAGTCGGCCCTTGTAGAAATCCTGTTCCATGGTATAGCCAGTGGCGAGCAGTAACGGGCGCTTGGCGGGGGTGTTTTTGATCGCCGTTGCAGTCGCATCAGCGATGTGAATCAAAGGAACGTTCACCGCGGCATCAACGTCAGGTGCCATTTTGTGCATCGTGTTGGTACAGATAACAATACAATCGCTACCTGCTGCTTCTAATTTTTGTGCAACGTCGATCATCGAACGTGTGGCGCTTTCCCAGTCGCCGGCGGCTTGCAAGGATTCGATCTCGGCAAAATCATACGACCACATTAGGAGCTTGGCTGAGTGAAGTCCACCGAGTTTTTCACGAGCCATTCGGTTGAGCAATTGATAGTAGACAATGGTGCTCTCCCAGCTCATACCCCCAATTAAACCGAGTGTTTTCATTTAGCCAAGTGTTTCTTGTATTCCTCATCATCGAAACCAACCAAATGCTGCATGCCCTTTACGATGACCGGGCGTTTGATCAAGCTGGTGTGTTCCTGCATCAGCTTGATAGCCTTGGTTTGTGTTAAATCAGATTTTTGATCGTCAGAGAGTTTTCGAAAAGTGGTGCCGCGTTTATTCAACAGCACTTCCCAGCCCACCGCTTTACTCCAGCTCTTTAAAGAAGCTGAATCAATCCCAAGCTTTTTATAGTCGTGAAATTCATAATCGACATCATGGGCCTCTAGCCACTTTTTGGCCTTTTTTACCGTATCGCAGTTGGGGATGCCATACACGGTAATGCTCATCAGTCAACAATCCTGAGCAGTTCGTTAATACCCACTTTACTACGAGTTTTTTCGTCCACCCGTTTGACGATTACAGCGCAGTACAAGCTGTACTTGCCATTGTCCGAGGGTAGGTTGCCCGAGACCACTACCGAACCCGCAGGCACTCGACCATAGAGAATCTCATCATTTTCGCGATCGTAAATGCGCGTGCTTTGGCCAATGTAAACACCCATAGACACAACTGCACCTTCTTCAACGATGACGCCTTCGACGATTTCAGAACGAGCGCCTATAAAGCAGTTGTCTTCGATGATCGTTGGAGAGGCTTGCAAAGGTTCTAATACGCCGCCGATACCCACGCCACCAGAGAGATGGACATTTTTGCCAATTTGAGCGCAGGACCCAACGGTGGCCCAGGTGTCGACCATGGTGCCGGAATCGACATAAGCGCCAATGTTGACATACGATGGCATCAAAACGGTGTTAGGCGCGACATAGCTACCTTTGCGCGCGACTGCAGGTGGTACAACACGCACACCGGACGCCTTGAATTCATTGTCGGACATGGCAGCAAATTTTGAGCTGACCTTGTCGTAAAACCGAGTGTAGCCGCCTGCTTCCTGAATCTCGTTATCGCGTAATCGGAACGAGAGTAAAACGGCCTTCTTCAACCATTCGTTAACCTGCCAGTCGCCAACACCTTTGGGCTCGGCGACTCGCTCTTTACCATTGTCGATGAGTTCAATCGCCTGTTCAACGGCGTTCGTAATATCGTCGCTGGCAGAGCCAGGGCTGATATCCGCTCGGTTTTCGAATGCTTCGTTAATGGTCGCTTCTAGGTCGGCCATGGTATAGGACTCCGGCAATAGTGTAAGAGATGGGGTAGTGTATCTAATTCAGCGTATCAACAATGCGATTGGCTGCGTCGATGCAATCCTCTATGGGCGCCACCAGTGCTAGACGTAGTCTATTCAGCCCGGGGTTTTCACCTTGCGTTTCACGCGCTAGGTAGCTACCCGGAACCACAGCCAGGTTTTGCTCCGCGTGCAATCGTTGCGTCAGCTGCTTGTCATCGGTAGGCACCCGTGGCCACAGGTAAAAGCCTGCAGGTGGAATAGATACGTCAATGACTTTGTTGAGAATGGGCACGACGGCTGCGTATTTGGAATCATAGGCTTGGCGATTCTCAACCACATGAGCTTCATCATTCCAAGCGGCAATGCTGGCATTTTGAATCGGTGGAGCCATCGTGCATCCATGGTAGGTGCGATATTCAAGGAATCGTTTTATAAGTGCAGCATCACCGGCAACGAAACCAGAGCGCAAGCCCGGTAAGTTTGAGCGTTTGGACAGTGAGTGAAAAGCCAGGCATCGAGCGAACGTTTCATCACCGTAGCTCATTGAGGCTTCGAGTAAACCGGTGGGTGGGCCAGCGGTTTCTCGGTAGATTTCGCTATAGCATTCATCACTAACGATGATGAAGTCGTGCTTGTGTGCTAGCTCAATCAGCTTTTTTAAGGTCTCTAATGACATGACCGCCCCGGTTGGGTTGCCCGGGTTGCAGATATAAATCATCTGACAATGTTGCCAATCGGGCTCCTTGATTGCGGCGATGTCAGCATCGGCATCATCGCCAATAGCGTAGAAGCACGGTTTGCAGCCAGCCAACAAGGCTGCACCTTCGTAAATCTGATAGAACGGATTGGGCATGAGTACGCCAGCACGGTTTGACGTTCTATCCAGTAGGCATTGTGCAATGGCGAACAACGCCTCGCGCGTACCGTTTACTGGCTGGATGTGATGGCTGGCGAGAGCATCGGTATCGTTGGAAAGCTGGTAGCGCTGTTGCAACCATAGGGCAATAGCCCTGCGTAAGCTGTCAGTACCCTTACTACCTGGGTAGATCTCCAACCCGGATAAATCTGCAACCAGCGCTGCTAATGCTAATGTGGGTGCTGCGTGTTTGGGCTCTCCCACCGACAACGCAATACGCTTTTTATCATTAGTGTCTAACCCAGCCAGAAGCTTACGTATTTTTTCGAACGGGTAGGGTTGAAGCTGATTCAGATCAGGATTCATTGCGCTGATGAGGTTCCATAAAATTAATGTCCGGACCGGTGGGGATTACCCGAGTAGGATTAATGGTTTCGTGGCTCGCATAATAGTGATTCTTCGCATGTGTTGCGTTAAAGGTACTTGCCACTCCCGGCCACTGATACAAGTCTCTGGTGTAGCCCCATAGGTGTTCGTATTCACAGAGCTTTCTGATATTGCACTTAAAATGACCATGGTAAACCAAATCGAAACGCAGCAGCGTTGGGAGCAAACGCCAGTCGGCCTCTGTGGGATTATCACCGACCAGAAAGCGGCTGTTGGCTAATCGAGCCTCTAGAAAATCCAATGTATCAAACAGTGGGGACACGGCTTCTTCATAGGCTGTTTGGGTGGTGGCAAATCCGGATCGATATACACCGTTGTTTAGGGTTTCGTAGATCCGCTCATTCAAGCTATCGATCTCATCGCGTTTTGCGTCAGGGTAATAGTTACCGGGTGTGGCGCCCAGAGCATCGAACTCAGTATTGAACATACGAATAATCTCGGACGACTCATTCGACACAATGGTGTTGGACTGCTTGTCCCAAAGCACCGGGACAGTGACACGGCCCGAATAGTGTTCATTGGCGGCCAAGTACACCTCATACATGTACTCAGAACCAAACAGTTTGTCTTTGACGATTCCGTCGTCCTCAGTTTGAAAGGTCCAGCCCTTCTCCGCCATATACCAATGGACCACTGAGACATCGATCATCTCGGTAAGACCTTTGATTGAGCGGTAGATCAGTGTCCGGTGAGCCCATGGGCAGGCATAGCTGACAAACAGATGGTAGCGATCGGCTTCAGCTTTGAAGCCCGAGCTGCCATCAGCGGTTACTGCATCGCGATACTGGGCATCGCTGCGCACGAACCGTCCGCCCGATTCTTTAGTGTCGTACCAGGTGTCCTGCCAAACACCATCTATCAGTAGTCCCATCAGCTCTCGTCACAGAATTGTTTGTTAAGTAAAGCGGTATGCTAGCGTAGGATGGCACGATGAGTGACATAAATAACGCGGTCATCGCACAAACCTGTGAGTGGATCCAAGAGGTAGTTATTGGGCTTAACCTGTGCCCATTTGCTAGCAGGGTGTTTCGAAACAAAGACATACGCTACCTCGTAGAAGACACAGCTGACACCGCTCATTGCTTATCCGTGTTGGCACAAGAGCTCGATGATCTGATTCGAGGTGGGCGGCCAGAGGCCACTACCTTGATGATTCTGTCCACAGGCTTCTCCGACTTTGATCAGTATTTGGATCTATTCGCTATTGGCGAGGCCTTGTTGGATGATTTGGGTGTGTCAGAAACTGTGCAGCTTGCCAGTTTTCATCCGGCGTATGAATTTTCTGGGAATGAGCCGAGTGATCCTGCCAACTACACCAATCGGTCCCCATACCCCATGTTGCATCTACTCCAGCAGCGGTCCGTAACCAACGCATTGGTCAATATCGCTGACCCGGAGGGGATACCGGTGCGCAACATTGCCTGCTTACGCTCATTGTCCACGGCAGATTTTCAGCAACAAGTGTTGGAATATGCGCATCCTCAGCGAGACGCTTGAGCTACAATTGACACACTGCAGTTCTGTGGTTTCCGCTTTGAGTAAAACATGACCAATCTTACGACCCGTCCCGAATGGCAGGCGCTTGCCCGGCATCACCAATCGATTGCTGAGGTCACCCTAAAGCAGCATTTTGCTGAAGATTCGCGCCGCTTCGACGCATTCCAGTTGTCTGCTGCAGGGGTGTTTTTGGATTATTCAAAAAACCACATAACACAGCAAACACTGGATGCGCTGTTTGCGTTAGCTCGGTCTTGTCAGCTTCCAGAACGTATCAATGATCTGTTTTCTGGAGAAAAAATTAACACTACAGAAGGGCGTGCGGCCCTCCACACGGCGTTGCGGAACCGAAGTGGGTTGCCGGTCTATGAAAATGGTAACGATGTCATGCCGGACATCTTGGCCGTCCTTGAGCGCATGCGTGAATTCAGTGACAAAGTGCGAGCCGGCGACTGGAAAGGGCGCACCGGGCAAGCCATTACCGATGTGGTCAATATCGGGATTGGTGGGTCGGACCTGGGCCCACTAATGGCAACAGAGGCCTTGAAGCCGTTTTGCCATCAAAGCCTGTCGTTTCACTTTGTCTCGAACGTCGATGGTGCGCATTTGGGATCCACCTTAAAAACACTCAATCCGGATACCACGTTGTTTATTGTTGCATCAAAAACATTCACAACGATAGAAACTCTGACGAATGCTCACTCAGCACGCCAGTGGTTTATTGACAGTGGTGCCGCCGAGGCCGATGTTGCAAAACACTTTGTGGCGCTATCCACCAATGCTGAGAAAGTCAGTGAGTTTGGGATAGACACCGGCAACATGTTTGGGTTCTGGGATTGGGTTGGTGGACGATATTCTCTGTGGTCGGCTATTGGTCTACCGATTGTCTTGGCGATTGGCATGGATCGGTTTGAACAACTGTTGCAAGGAGCCCATGATATGGATGAGCATTTCAAGTCGGCGCCGATGTCTCAGAACATGCCCGTCATTTTGGGTATGCTCAGTGTTTGGTATTTGAATTTCTTTGGCGTAAAAAGCCATCTCGTTGCACCTTACGATCAGCATCTCCATCGCTTTCCCGCCTACTTGCAACAACTGGTGATGGAAAGTAATGGGAAGTCGGTGTACACCGACGGCAGCCCGGTTGAGCAGGACACGTCGGCCGTGGTTTGGGGTGAACCCGGCACCAATGGTCAGCACGCGTTCTTTCAGTTGTTACATCAAGGCACGCACTTAATTCCTACAGACTTTATCGTTCCCATCGAGAGCCTGTATGCAATGGGAGAGCATCACAAGTTACTACTGGCTAATTGTATTGCTCAAGCGGAAAGTCTGATGACCGGCCGGGATGCTCAGACCGTGGCTGATGATATGACAGCGGCTGGGTTAACCGACAGCGAGGTTGAACGGCTCACAGGTCACCGTACGTTCTCTGGGAATCGCCCCAGTAATATGCTGATGGTTCAGCAGGTAAGCCCAGGCGCACTCGGTGCCTTGATTGCGCTCTATGAGCATAAAGTATTTGTTGAGGCGACGATATGGGGCATCAACCCGTTTGATCAGTGGGGCGTAGAGTTGGGTAAAAAGCTTGCCAGTAGCGTCTACGAAGAAATCCATGCAGGCGCTCGTGTCGATAGCCACGACAGTTCAACCAACGGGTTAATAAATCGTGTTCTTAAACTCAGTCAACTTCACGCATAAGTTGTAATTTATGGCCGCAAAGAAAAAACGAATCACCAAAAAAAGAATGGCAAAGTCATCGCCGATTAAAGATATCTTTGATGTCGAAGTAGAGGAGGTCGCGCTATCAGACTTTACCGAAAAAGCATATCTTGATTATTCGATGTACGTAATCCTTGACCGTGCGCTGCCGAGCATTGCCGATGGTTTAAAACCGGTGCAACGGCGCATTGTTTATGCGATGTCTGAATTGGGTTTATCAGCGCAATCCAAACACAAAAAATCTGCCCGTACCGTCGGAGACGTGTTGGGCAAGTACCACCCACACGGTGATAGTGCGTGCTACGAAGCGATGGTGTTAATGGCTCAGCCATTTACCTATCGCTATCCGTTGGTGGATGGGCAGGGTAACTGGGGCTCACAGGACGATCCTAAATCATTTGCTGCCATGC
The DNA here is from genome assembly GCA_019634245.1 of Gammaproteobacteria bacterium. Next base: position 18,990 of record JAHQVR010000033.1, on the reverse strand, counting down.
GCTACACCGAAGCAAGGTTGGCAAAGTTTTCAAAATCTTTATTGCAAGAGTTAGGGCAAGGTACCGTCGATTGGGTGCCGAATTTTGATGGCACTTTGCAAGAGCCTTCGCTGCTTCCTTCTCGTCTACCGCATATCTTGTTGAATAGCACTACTGGTATTGCTGTAGGCATGGCCACCGATATTCCACCACATAATGTTGTGGAAGTTGGCAAGGCTTGTATACATTTGTTAGATAAGCCCAAAGCCACCCTGAAGGATTTGATGACATACATCAAAGGGCCGGATTACCCTACTGAAGCTGAGATCATTTCTTCTAGTCAAGATATCGAGTCAATGTACGAAACCGGTCATGGTTCGCTTCGCAGTCGAGCCTTGTACGAAAAAGAGAGCGGTGACATCATCATAACGGCCTTGCCGTTTCAAGTCTCAGGATCGAAAGTATTGGAGCAAATTGCGCAGCAGATGCAAGCCAAGAAGCTGCCGATGGTTGAGGACTTACGTGACGAATCAGATCACGAAAACCCTACGCGCCTCGTTATTACTCCACGCAGTAATCGAGTAGATGTTGAAGGTTTGATGAATCACTTGTTCGCCACCACCGATCTGGAGCGTACCTACCGAGTCAACATGAACATGATTGGTTTGAATGGCCGACCGGCTGTCAAACCGTTAGTGAAAATTTTAAAGGAGTGGCTGACCTACCGCATTGAAACTGTACGTCGGCGTTTGCAATGGCGCTTGGATAAGGTAGAGAAGCGTCTGCACATTCTCGAAGGCTTGATGGTTGCCTACCTCAATATTGACGAGGTTATCGAGATTATCCGCAAAAACGATGAGCCCAAACCTGTGCTGATGAAACGATTCAAAATCAGCGACGAGCAGGCTGAGGCAATCCTCGAGCTGAAGCTGAGACATCTGGCCAAACTTGAGGAAATGAAAATTCGCGAAGAGCAGGATGCTCTGAAGGAAGAACGTGATGGTCTACAGGCGACTCTCGGCTCTGAACGTCGAATGAAAACGTTGGTGAAGAAGGAACTCAAAGAGGACATTGAGACTTACGGCGATGAAAGGCGCTCACCGATCATCGAGCGTGATGCTGCACAGGCTATGGCAGAAGCGGACTTAGTGCCGGCAGAACCGGTTACCGTTGTGCTGTCAGAGCGGGGTTGGGTTCGAGCCGCGAAGGGTACAGAGGTAGATCCACGAACGCTTAATTATAAGGCTGGCGATGCCTACCAGAGCTCAGCTCGTGGTCGTACGAATGCGCCGGCGATGTTTCTCGATTCCACCGGGCGGGTCTATTGTGTGCCGGCTCATGGATTTCCGTCTGCACGAGGTCTGGGCGAGCCCATTAGCGGTCGACTCAAACCACCAAACGGAGCTCAATTCATTAGTGTCATGATGGGAGCCGAAGAAGATCGTTACCTGTTTTCCAGTAGTGCTGGTTATGGGTTTGTGGCTAAGTTGGGTGATCTTGTCAGTAGAAATAAGGCCGGCAAGGCAGTACTCAATGTACCTGCAGGCGCTGATGTGTTACACGCGGCGAATGTGGAATCACTCACCGATGACATGGTGGCAGCGATCAGCAGTTCCGGTAGCCTGTTGGCATTCCCTGTTGGTGAGCTGCCAGAGATGGCTCGTGGTAAGGGTAACAAGATCTTCAATATTCCCACGGCGAAGTTCAAATCGGGTGAGGAATCGTTGATTGCTGTGGCTGTGGTGCCACCGGGTGGCAAACTGCGCATCGTTAGTGGCAGACGACACACGACAATCAAATTTAAAGAGTTGGAACACTACGCCGGTAATAGAGGTCAGCGCGGCCGTAAGTTACCCAGAGGCTTTCAGAATGTCTCCAGCGTTGAGCTTGAGTAGATGAAACCTGTCGTGCTACTTGATCCACAAAACCTTACGAGTGTGGGTCATGCCACACATGTATCCATCAAGGTTTTCGATAGGAAAACCTGACAACCGTATTATTATGACTACAGATTGTCTCCTTGCTAAATGGACTCACAATGAATCTGAACGCTACTGCGATCAGATCATTCCCGATGGGTGCCAGGATGTGATCCTGACGTTACAGCAAGGGGTTGCCACCAAATGCGTTGTATCTCCATTGAGTCGGGCCTCCGAATCAGTTGATATTCCAGCAAGAACGTGTCTCAAAGGGTTTCGTTTGCAACCGGGCACGCTTGTGGATGAACAGGCACTGCAGGCGCTATTGATTCACGCAAAAGATGAGTTGGTATCCAACGCCGATTGGTTGGATGAGGTTACTCATCGATCCGCCGAGGTAGAAGAGGCCCTAGAGTACCTGGGTAGCGGTATACCGACCGTGGCGGAATGCGCAAGACACATAGGTGTGTCTGTGCGAACACTGCAAAGACAGGTTACCCAATGTACTGGAGAAGCACCCGTATTCTGGTTGTCGCTTGCACGAGCTCGTCGAACCTGCCGGTCGCTTGGTCAATTTGAAAAACTCTCTGATGCCGCCTGTTACTTTGGATATTCAGATCAGGCACACATGTCTCGAGAAATTCGCCGATGGTTTGGTATGACTCCCACCGAGACATTGGGCAACATGAGCTTGCATAGACAACTGGCTGAATCGGGCTATTGCTGAGCACGCACCGGTGAGCAAATTTCTACAAGAAACCCATTAAGGTCTTTCACATACGAGGTGGTCTGCCCCCAAGGTTCCTCACGGATTTCTTGAACGAGTGTTGCGCCGGCAGCGATTGCCTGATCGAAAGCGCCTTGTACATCCTCATCCTCGAAGGCAATTTCAAAGGTTGGTGAACTGATACTCGCGTTCGCAGGATTTTTCCCTAACTGTTCCATCAGTTCCAATGAGGAAAATGATAACGTGGTATCTCCTGTGTCCAGTTCCCCATAGTCGCCGGCTTCATGCAGCATCTTGATGGAAAAACCAAAGGCCTGTTCGTAGAAAGACAACGTCTTTTTCACATCTTCAACATACAGTATGGTGTATTTGAATTTCATATGAGTGTCCAGTGAAAAAACAACACACTATTCGCTTTGGGCTTGTCTGTCTTGAAAATTTGCGACACCGGCATGAAATCTACTGATTCATCCTCAGATTCTATTGAAAAACGGCAAGTGACCCCGCTGGGATTGGTTGAATTTGTTTGCCTGATCTCGCTATTAAGCTCTTTAACCGCGGCGAGCATCGATGCACTACTGCCGGCGCTGTTGACGATGGGTGAGGCGTTAAAGGTGGCGAACAGTAACAATCTTCAACTGGTGATTACCGTGTTTTTCGCAGGGATGGTGTTTGGGGAGTTGGTTTTCGGTCCGTTGTCCGATGCGCTTGGTCGTAAGGCCTCCATTTTAATCGGGCTGATTATCTACCTGATCGGTGCCTTAATTGCCATCACTGGAGGGTCTTTAGAGCAAGTATTGATTGGACGGTTGATTCAAGGCGTGGGCGTCTCTGGGCCAAAGGTAGCCACACGAGCACTGATTAGAGATCTGTACGTCGGTGATGAGATGGCTAGAATCATGTCGTTTATGTTCACTGTGATGATCCTGGTTCCAATGGTATCTCCAGCGGTAGGGCAATGGGTGTTGTTTGTATCGAATTGGCAGGGTATTTTTGTGGTGCTCATGATTATGGCGTTATGCAGTGCCTGCTGGTTGGCCATTCGTCAGCCCGAAACTCTAGCTGTCTCTGATCGAATTCCAATTAGAGTCTCCTCGCTCTTAGGAAATACTCGTTTGATTCTGACGAATCGTTTAGTCATAGCACCGACGCTCGCCGTTGGTCTGGTGTTCGGTTCGTTTTTACTTTATCTCAGTACCTCGCAGGCGGTTTTTTTTGACGTGTACGATATCGATACGCGGTTTCCACTCTATTTTGCTTTTCTCTCTATTCCTTTGGGGATGGCTGCGTGGTTAAATTCAAGATTGGTTGTTCGAATCGGTGCAAAAAAAATCTCTCAAGTTGCCTTGTTTGTTTTTGTGCTTTTAAGTGCAGCATTCCTGTTTGGATCGGTAATGACATCGGGACGTCCGCCGTTGCCGTTATTCCTTGCAGGCTGTTTTGGTGTTTTTGCTTGTATAGGTTTTCTGTTTGGAAACTTAAATGCTATTGCAATGCAGCCGCTAGGTGCGATGGCCGGTATTGGATCATCAATTGTGGCGTCATTATCCAGTATCGTAGCGATTGCGTTGGCGATACCGTTAGGACGATTTTATGATCAAACCCTATTGGTATTAAATGTCGGATTTTTACTCAGCAGTATCATCGCTTTGAGTCTGTTTCTTTTGTGCGTGAAACCATCAACACCATCTGCATGAAAATGACCAATAGGTTCACTAAAACACTTGCCAAAAAACCTACAGTTGGTAAGTGAGTTCAAGATGGGGCGTTAGTAATTGTCCCTTTCCACAGGGTGAGTAGAAGACACTGGGTGGTTGCGCTTCAGTGTCAACTTCGCGGCGTATCCAGGTATTTTCTGATAATAGTTTTAGAGTATTGGACAGTGCGCGGTCGGTAACCGGTTGCAAAGCTATACGAATTTCACCAAAGCGTTGTGCACTCGCGGTGGATCGTAGTACGGGTAGGCTCCAGGTTTTCCGTGCGATAGACCACTCTTCAATCGATAGAATCTGATCCAGTTCAGCTGCCCATAGTGCAACCACTTCACCTTTATTCGTTAGTGAGTAGGCAGGTCGCAGTGGGTGACCATGTCCTGAGGCTCGCCGAACATAACCAAGGTCTATTAGATACTCTAACGACGATGTGATCGCTGTTCGACCCGCTCCCAATTCGTGAGACATCGGCGCGATTCTCGGGCTTTGCCCACTGACTATATGTGCCAGTATTTGTAGCGTCCATGCTTTAGCGCATAGCGCAAGAAATTCACTATTGACCATAAAATATAGTAGATATATAATAAATCATCCTCCAGGAGAATACCATGGCTACTGTAAAACTCAAGAACGAACTCACGTTGGCTCTCTCTGTTAAGAATCGTGCGCAATCAGCGGATTGGTATACAAAGCATTTGGGGTTTGAAGTATCCATGGCCATCGATGAAGCCGGCTGGACCGAAATGACTACCCATATGCCAGGAGTGATACTGGGTTTAGGGGATACCGATGAGGTGAATCCAGGAAACTGTGTTCCGGTGTTCGGCGTAGACAACGTCGCATCGGCGAGAGAGGCCCTTGAATCTGAATCAATACAATTCGATGGCGATACGATGACCATTGAAGGAATGGTGAGCCTGGCAACCTTTTATGATCCTGATGGCAATGCGATCATGTTGGCCGAAGATCTGACCGGTTAATAATCGTTAAGACTGTTCACAGATCGTTATTTACCTCGATGCTTGTAAAGCTCATCGACGGCCTCGACGACTTCGTTAACAACTTCTTCGGGCAGTCCGATCTGTGGTGCGGCTAACGATACAATTTCCCTGTTCTTTTGCCGAGTATAGGGTTCTAAGTAACGCGAACTGACTCCTCCATTACCTGCATGCACGTCCATGAGTTGATACTCGCCTTCGGGGTCGAATTTAAGCTGCTCAAGCTGTAGCGTGCGAATGGAACTATTCTGACTTGACTTAAAATTAATGGTTTTATCCTTTGGGCTGAATATAGCGCTCCATGCAGTAACCGTATTGCCATAGCCCTGGTTCCAGGGAAAACCTTGTTCGTTAAGAGAGGAGGCATTTACCGAATCCAGCAACTCGAAACCAAAAGTGCTGGATACCGAGGGATCGCTGTTTTTATACAACGAGTAAAGACGTGCAAATCGACCTCTTGAACTATCAGGAGTAGAGTCTGACGATTCCACAGCTGCCCTTAAACAGGCTTCATAGCTGTTGTTGGTTAAAATGGGGAATTCCGCATTTAGCTGAATGTTTAAGTCATTATTGAAAAATTCAATCAGTGCATGTGATCCGTGTGCGTCCAATACAGAAAAGTGCAGAGGCAGGGGCCCCCGCTCGGGCCGAATGTCGTCCAGCCCATCAACAAGTTGTTGAACACTGGAATAGTTGTCTAGTTGGTACTGAATCCATTGCAGTTCGTTTATTCGTTTGTATCTTGCATCAACGCCAAAGTCCCCTTCTTCATGCCACATCAGGGCTATACACAAACCCATTTCGTTCATGCCCGATACTGGAAATTCCAACGAAAACTGATTAAACGTAATACTCCCGTATTTCACTGCCCACTCAACTCGCATTTCGCTGTGTTGAGCGCCGTTGTTCTTTTTCGTTCCGCGTAGATTAAGCGCAACTAAACCGTGATCTTGTGCGTAATCGTAATTAGCAGCGAGTAGCTTGGTTTCTGAATGTCCGAAAATAATGGTTGAACACATGGCAAACTATCCTCAAGTAGGTGGAGTCTGCAATACAAACTAATTTACAGACCAGCACTGGGTACATCATCCAACCATAGAAGGGTTTCGCCTTGGTTTCCTCTATCTGTATTTTTAGGAAGATGCTGCAAAACCACTTTTCTTTAGCCCCTTTTGTATTTCGTAGATGGAGACGGGGACATCGGGTTGGGGTTGAGGAATCCGAATGGGGATATCTTTTAATCGGGGTGTGAGTGTTGGATCTCCGCAGAGCATTCTGGTGTCGTAGTCTTCAATACCGGACCACTTAGTCAGTGACCCCATAATAGGAAAAGCATCGGCTGCCATCATTTCGTAGAACAAGATTCGCCGAGAACGATTGGATGTGTTTTTCGCTGAACCGTGAACAATTCTTCCGTGGTGAATTGAGATTGAGCCTGCTGGCCCCGACAGCTCCACTGCATCCGCTGGGTTTAGCCCGACATCTGTCGGGGTAAATGCTCCAGCGAAGACTCCATCCACGTGATGATCATACACTGGTCCTTTGTGGCTACCTGGGTACACCATTAAAGGTCCGTTTTCACTTTTCATGTCATCAATGATTACGCCAATAGCCAGAATGTCATCATTGGTGTGAGGATAGAACGCGTAATCCTGATGCCATTCAATTGCAGCACCGTTCTCTGGCGATTTCATGTTGAGCTTAGTCGTATGTAAGCGAAGGTTTGGCCCGATGAGATCGCGAGCAGGGGCAAGAATATGGTCTGAATACATTAACTGTCGCATGGTGTCGCTGATAGTGTGCGGTAATCTGATGCGCCGGACTCGTGGTTCATCTGCCGTGTGCCCATCCTCCAACTCTAAGCGATCATTCGATTCGCTTAAGCTGCGTGATTCTTCTTCAAACCGGGAGATCTCTTCCCGAATGCCATGTATCACTTCATCGGGAAGAAAAGAATCCAACACGAGGTAACCAGCTTCATGGTAAGAGGCAATTTGAGCGTTCGAAAGTACTTCACCCATGGGTAGTAATCCCCCTAGTTAAAGAGTAGTGTGAGCCTACCCCATTCAGGTTACAACACGTGTTTGGATAAATCCACCTGTTGAGATATTGGGCTTTGTTTAGCCCCGTTTCGAAGATTTCTTTGTACATTCACAGCGGTCTACGACAGATTGTCTAAAACCATCACAGAACTATAAATGGTGAGTACAAAAGATCATTATCCTTGAACAGTAAAGAGCCGAATCCCGCATGTTGTTCTTTGATTTTTGGAATCTATGATTGTTACGCAACAATTCGAAATTTTCATCCAAGTGATAAGGAATTAGGACGTTCTCCATAATTAAACGTGAGTGACACTTTTCACATGTTTTTAGCTTGCCTGTAAATACACAGCAAGTTGATCCATACCTGCACCCCAACCTCTTTGGTGATCGGCTCGTGAAGCTTCAAATGCAGCGAGCTCTTTTTCGGTTGGATTGCGTGGCTCCCAAAGAAAGGTGATCTTTGTTCGAGACTCTGACAGTGACTCGAAGTGCAAGGTCGCTAGCATATCTTTCGGCCAATCCGGCATAGCAGGGTGTGGGAGTATTTCAGCTGATTCGTTAGACATATACTGAAGAAAGATCAATGTATCGGGCGATGTCACTTCTTCATACTTTGTAAACAGCCACATTTCTTGACCGTTGGGCATGGTGATTTTATGGAGTGATGTACCGCCGGTCTTAATGTCGGCTGATACAAACTCACACTGACAACCTGGCATTGGAAACATCCAGTTATTCAAATGTTCCACTTGTGTCCATGCATCAAAGACCAATTGCCGGGGTGCGTCAAACTCTCGAACAATCACAGAGGGTTCAGTGCTTTTGGTCGTCATGATGAGATTCCTGTGTTTGGATGTCGGTTAGATAACTGTCCAGCTGATCGAGCGTGCCACCCCAATACTTTTCGAATTGATGGATCCACTCTTGAATGGGGCGAAGCTCATCTGGGTTGATGCGGTAATAGCGAAACCTACCCACCTGCGTTTCTGCTACCAGGTTTACTTCCTTCAACACTCTTAAGTGTTTTGAAACAGTCGGTTGAGTCCAGGCTGTGTCATTGACCAATTCCGTCACAGACATCTGCTGGACGGAGAGTCGCTCAAGCAGCTCTCGGCGCTTCGGTTCCCCGATCGCGCTAAAGGTGTCGTGAGTGGTGCTGGTTCTAGCCATAAGAATATTGTATTCCTATATCGGCATATGTCAACGTGAATTTACTCGTCCTTTGCGGCTGGGCAGACTTATAAAAGTGGCGAGTTGGAGATCGTTTTGTCTCTGCAACCGGTTGCAAAGCTGGTATATTAATGTGCCTAGTTCGAAATCATCTTCTCACAGCGTGTGGTGAAGACTGCAGGAGTGAGGGGACAAATCCGCCTCTTAACTGAGGCATCCGGCAATAAAAAACGGTGTGCCGGCACTAACTTGAGAGGAACTAAATCGATGAAGAAGACCCTTTTAGCAGCAGGTATCACAGCCCTGATGTCGACCTCGGCAATGGCCGAGACCATCGGTGCGTCGATTGCCCGTTTTGATGACAACTTCCTGACCGTCATGCGTAATGGCATGGTTGAATATGCCGAAGGTCTCGATGGTGTCGACCTTCAGGTCGAAGACGCCACCGATGACGTGGCCAAGCAGCTCGATCAGATCAACAACTTCATCGCCAGCGGTGTTGATGCGATCATCGTCAACGCAGTGGATACGTCGGCGACCGAAGCCATGACGCAGGCCGCTAACAGCGCTGGTGTTCCACTGGTGTATGTGAACCGTGAACCGATCAATGTGAACGCGCTGCCAGACGGCCAGGCATTCGTGGCTTCCAATGAGATTGAGTCGGGTACTTTGGCCGCGTTTGAAGCGTGCAAGTTGGCCCGTGCTGGCGGTTTAGCCGGTGGTGCGAATGCTTACATCTTAATGGGCCAGCTGTCCAACCAAGCCGCTGTGCAGCGGACCAAAGATGTCGATGACGTGATTGGTATGGATATGTGTAATTTCATCAGTATCGTTGATCGTCAGACAGGTAACTGGTCGCGCAACGAAGCGCAGGATCTTATGACCAACTGGATGTCTGCAGGTGAGCCGTTTGATATCGTCTTCGCTAACAATGACGAAATGGCGATCGGCGCGATCCAGGCAATGAAAGCTAACGGTATGTCTATGGAAGACGTCATTGTCGTTGGCGTTGATGCCACCCAGGATGCCCTACAAGCTATGAAGGCCGGTGATTTGGACGCCACAGTATTTCAGGATGCCTTCGGGCAGGGCGAAGGCTCTGTAGATGCCGCACTAGCATTGGCCCGTGGTGAGGATGTGGACCAGAAGGTCTATATTCCATTCAAGCTAGTGACGCCTGCCAACGTGGATGAGTTCCTCGACAAGAACTAATTCGCTACACGGCAAATCTGGCAGGGCGCAACAGCGTCCTGCCAGATCCGTACACGGGTTGAACCAACCATAAGAAAGACCATGAGGGGAGCCGCACATGGCGCAGCAATCTGACGGCACCGGTGGGCTGCAATACGATAAGTCCAAACGGGCTTGGCCCAACGAATTCAACATCTTCATAGCGCTGGTCGTGATCATTGCAATCTTTGAAGCGCTGGGACAGTTTCTGCCCTACATGAATGGTCAGAGTCTGCTGTTCGACACTCAGGACCGCTTCGACTCGATCTTCAATGAAGCGCGATTGCGTATCATCATTCTTCAGGTAGCCATCATCGGGATCATCTCGCTCGGCGTGACACAGGTGATTATTTCCGGTGGGATCGATCTGTCCTCCGGACCTCTAGTGGCGGCGACGGCGATGATTGTCATGAGTTTCGCCCAAACCGAATTGGTCAATGGCAATCCAAACCCGAAAGCGGTGTTTGGTTCCTGGGCGTTTGATCTTCCGGTCATCGTGCCGATTTTCGTTGGGCTAGCGTTCGGTGCTGTTATCGGAGCAATCAACGGCACCTTTATAGCCTTTACTCGCATTCCTCCTTTTATCGCCACGCTGGGCATGTTTCTTATCTGTCGAGGCATTGCGCAATGGTGGACGCGCGGGCAGCCCGTATCGTTTCCAACCGAGGCCTATGCCTGGATCGGATCGGGCATGATGCCGGTGGTGTGGTTTGCCTTGCTGGCAATTCTGTGCCATGTGCTACTGCGGTACACAGTCTATGGTAAGCACACCTATGCGATCGGTTCGAACGAAGACGCTGCGCGCATGTCGGGTATCAATGTTAAGCGCCACAAAGTGCTTGTTTACATGATCGCCTCTATGCTGGCAGCCTTTGCCGCCATTGTGCTCAGCTCCAAGAACCTGACGGCGCAATCGGGGATGGGACTTTTCTATGAGCTTATGGCTATCGCGATGGCAGTGATTGGTGGCATCAGTTTGACTGGCGGGCGCGGCTCGATAATCGGTACGGTGTTAGGGGCGATGGTCTTTGGCGTTATCCAGTCCGGCTTTACCTATATAAAACTCGACGCTTATTTCCAGTTAATGGCCATGGGTGTGATCATCATTGGCGCTGTTGTCCTGGACCAGTGGCGACAACAACGCGCCGCGTCTCGCACCTAGGGGAGGAGAACACCATGAGTGGTGACGAACTGAGTGATAAAGGCGACATTATCCTAGAAACTCGCGACCTGACTAAACACTACGGCGGTGTCCATGCGTTAGAGGGTGCGGACTTTGTGTTGAGGAAGGGTGAACATGTGGCGATCATGGGCGACAACGGGGCAGGGAAATCCACCTTTGTACGGCAAATCACTGGGGTAGAGCAGCCGACACGAGGCGAAATCATTTTCGACGGTGAACAGGTCCATTTCGATGGGCCAATACAAGCACGCAAGGCCGGAATCGAAGCGGTGTTCCAGACTTTGGCTCTAGCAGATCATCTGGATGTTCCCGACAATCTATTTTTGGGGCGAGAAAAAACGTTTTTTGACTGGCTCGGGCCTTTCCGGTTTCTCGACTACAAAGGAATGCGGCAAGACACGCTGGACGCGTTGGAAAAGACTGGCGTAAAGATCCCAAATATTCGCAACACCATCCAGAACATGTCCGGTGGTCAGCGGCAATGCGTGGCGATTGCCCGGACCGCAAGCTTTCACTCGAAACTCACGATCATGGATGAACCTACTGCAGCGCTCGGGGTGCAAGAAACGGCGCAAGTGGAAAATATCATCCGTACTCTTAAAGAAGCAGGCGAGCCACTGATACTGGTCAGCCACAATATGCGACAGGTGGTGGATTTGGTGGATCGCATCATCGTGTTTCGGCGTGGTCGCATCGTGGCTAATCTCAACAAGAACGAGACCGATGGGCAGGACGTTGTGGCTTATATCACAGGTGCCAAGACCCAGCCGGAATATGATCTGGAAGGGGCCACCTAAGAAGTGCCTTCCACTTCAGGAACTATCGCACCGTCGATGGTGCGCATCGTTACCAATTCACTTGCCGTGTCGCCTTAACAGGCTTGATGAGCCCAGGGATAGTAGATCTTGAGTAATCGCTTTTCGAAGTCTCCCGAACCACCTTACTATGCCGTGATGTTCACGAATCAATTGAGTGATAATGATCAAGGGTATGAGGCGATGGGAGAAAAGATGTTTGACCTCGCTAAGCAGCAACCGGGTTGTATTGGCGTTGAATCTACCCGCGATGCCACTGGGCTCGGGATCACCATATCGTATTGGACTGATGAGGCTGCTATTGCCGAATGGAAAAACAACGCCCAACACCTGTTCGCTCAGAACATGGGTATTGAGCGTTGGTATTCACATTACGAACTTCGTGTCGCGCGAGTGGAACGTGCTTACTCTGGACCCGCAGGGCGTACCGTGAGTCAGGGTGATTCACCCGTCTGAATGACGACTGCGAGAGGCGTTGTTAACCCTATTGCCTTGTAAATGGATGGTTTAACGCAAGCGCTCCGGCTGTACCATCTATGATTAAACCGCCGTCTATATAAAGTATGTCTGCGTCATTCACAAAAACTAGAACGTCAATGGTCTCACCGAGCAGTGGGCTAGACTCGGACTCAGATTCGTCCAGTGTATTGGTGAGCGTCGCGATGTTTAGACTCAGATTGTTCGCCTCCAACCCATCAGAGGTGGTGACGCTGCCCGAATCGTTGAAGGTGCCGGCCATAGTTAAAGTGCCTCGAGCGGAACCGCCAGTTTCTTCATTGCCTTCTGTTTGAGAAGTACAGTTTTCATCCAGGTACCCACTTTGAACGTATTGCCAGCCATCGGTGGCTAAGCGAATTTCATAAATAAAATAGGTGTCTTGAATACCGGCAATATTCGCTAGCGCACACTCGGTCATCCAGTTTCCAATGTAGGAGGCACCACCACTGGTGTCGGCATCCTTGTTACTACTACTACAAGACATCACAAACAGCGACACTAGTAGAAGAATACCTATCTTAATTTGCCCGATTTTCAATTCTGACTCCAGCGTTAGTCGTTTTTTGAGAGTTTTACGAGTACCGAATTTAGCGCTTCAAGATTATACTGGGGTGATGGCCGGAAAAAACGCACTATGTCACAGGGATTGTGTGCGGGAGGGGAACTAGCGTTAAAAGGTGAGTCGTTAAACTATGGGTTGTGCTGGAGTAAGCCGCCTGGTAGGAGCTTACCCATCGAGCTGCTATCGATTGAATCTGTGCTGTGGCGCGGTACGGAAGATACATTCTCAGTCACTGTTTCGTACTCAAATTCTAAGGAGTTGAGTATTAAATCCATCGAAGGTTCTAGTTCAGAATACAAAGCGATGTCTGATAAACAAAAAACATCTACCAGTAGAGGTTCGCCGAAGCTGATTTCCGCTGCATTAAAATAAAAGAGAAATTCTTTTGCCGCTGCGGTGAAGGTATTGGAGGGTATTGTGTAGACAAACTCGGTGCCTTCAACACTGTCTATCTCGATACCATTTATAGAAACTGCGTCTGCTCCAGAGTTGATCGTATTCTGGATCAAGTTGTCGATAACAAATTGTTCATCGAAATCCGAGGGGAATATCGAGTTAGCCCAGCCACACCGCATGGAGCCTCTATCCCCAATGTAGAGTATTTGCTGAGTATCTATAAGTTCAGAATCAAATGCGCTTTCCCAGACCGTGGTGAAACCTTCAAGATCCATGGATACCAAACCGTTAAAAAGTACGTCTGAATCGGTTGGAGCTTCGCCGGATGGGTCGGTGTTCTGGGGTTCGACATCGTCATCACTGCTGCCGCCTGAACCAGAATCACAGCCAGTTGCCACAATTACTGCTGTGCAAAATAGTGCTGTGAATAAAGAGTTTTTGGTAGTCATTGGCTTCTTGCCATCCGGGTGGCATTCATGTTGGCTTACTGATCGGCTGATCCTAACAATTTGAATGAGTCCAGGGTGTGAATTGTTGGTCAGATTGCCAGTGGTATAAGTGACTTGGGTGGCATTGGCCGACGCTCACACGTTATGACTGCGCAAAGTGACAAGCGTCGTGTTGTACTGCTAATACCCGGTGAAGATCGTTGATAAAGTGAGAGTGGGTAAAAGGGAAATCCTGTTGATGATGGCGGGTATGTGGCAAGTGATATCGGTACGAAGGAGTACATAATGACGAACGACCATCTGTCGATTAATCGCAATCTTTGGGATGCAGATGCACCGAACTGGGTAGCCACGGGTAAACGCCTTTGGAGTCTGGAAACTCCGGAATGGGGTAATTGGGGAAATCCTGACGAGGACTTAAAGCTACTCCCCACCGATATGGTTGATAGAGATGCTATAGAACTTGGTTGTGGTACCGCCTATATCTCAGCTTGGATGACTCGCCGAGGCGCAAAAGTTACAGCGATAGATATCTCCAAAGAACAGCTATCAACTGCGCGGCAACTAGCAGCAGAACACGATACCGAGATTAGCTTCATCGAAGGCGACGCTGAATCCACGGGATTGTCCGATAACTCATTTGATTTTGCTATTTCAGAATATGGAGCATCGATTTGGTGTCGGCCAGAAAAATGGTTGCAGGAGGCTTGGCGATTATTACGCCCGGGAGGTGAGCTGGTATTCCTTGGAAACCATCCGCTTTCTTTGATCTGCTCACCGCTTGATGGCTCACCGTGTGATTTGACGCTACATCGCCCGTATCGAGATTTGTGGGGCGCTGATTGGACGAGCGTCGAATTTGAGCCCAGCGGTGTTTGTTTTAACTTAACGATATCCGCATGGATGGCGCTATTCAAAGAAATCGGTTTCGATGTCACAAGCTATCAGGAAATTTTTGCACCCGAGTGGGCGTCAGGCACACGCGCAGCTATTCCGGCTGACTGGGCTAAGCGCTACCCCCATGAGCAGGTCTGGCAGCTGCGGAAAGCGTGAAGATAAGCGGTCATCGAATTCTGTGTAAGCACCGGCTTAGTTGCGTTTCTTATAATACATACTCCTACTTTAGGGGGTCTTTAAGGATGCTTTCCGCGCATCGTCCGCCCAACCGCCAATCTGGCAGGTTTTTTGAAGGGGAATTCAGACCGAAGACCTTTGGAGCGTGCAGGATGTACGCTTCTTCCTGTAGTAATCTATTACCTAATCTCAGCACTTGAACGGACTCCGATGAATTCGATTGAAGAACAATCCCACAACGTCAGCAAACGCTCCACCAGCGATAAAGCGCTACGGATCAATCTGGACGAGAAAAAGTACGGCACGATCGCGGAGATAGGTGCAGGTCAAGAAGTCGCCAGGAATTTTTTTCTTGCAGGTGCCGCAGCGGGTACGGTTGCCAAAACCATTTCCGCTTACGACATGCAGTTCTCCGATGCCATTTACGGCCTTCAGGAGGGCGGTCGGTATGTGAGTAAATCGCGTGTGGTAGCCATGCTTGAAAAGGAATTTAAGCTAGTGGTCGATCGTGTGGGTGGCACCCGGCCCAAATCGTCTCGCTTCTTTTCCTATGCAGCCACTGTATCGGCGAAAAGCTACAACCGAGATAATGAATGTCATGCCTGGTGTGGTGTGAGAATTCAGATGTATCCAGGAGCCGAGCCTTCTGAAATACTTATCCATGCGCGCATGCGTGATGGTACTGCCGAACGACAACAGGAAGCCTTGGGAGTACTAGGAGTCAATATCATTTACGGTGCCTATTATTATTTTGAAACTCCAAAACAAATCATTGAATCTTTAACTGACAATCTCACCGAAGACAGAATTGAAATTGACTCGGTAGAGTTTTCTGGGCCATATTTTGAAGAGATAGATAACAGAGAAATCAACCTGCACCTGATCAGAAGCCAGAAAACACGCGCTGTCATGTTCAAGCCTGACGGCTCGGTCGCGGTGCCAGCGGAAATGCTGTACAAGAAAAACGTACTCACAATAAGAGGTTCGTTCCGACCCGTTACCAATCTTAATGTCGATATGATTGAACAGGGTTTTAAATCCTTCAAAGAGCTTAAAGATGTGCACGATGACAACACATTGGTGCTTGCTGAAATATCCCTGAATGATGCACATGGTGTGGATGCGATGGTGCCCGAGCAGGACATTATTTCCCGCGTCAGTTTGTTAAATTCCCTGGGGTACAGCGTGATGGTATCTAGTTACACTCGATACTTTTCATTGCGTGCCTATTTTCGGCAATACACACGTTTGCAGATAGGTATCGTGCTTGGGATGATAAACATCAAAGAAATCTTTGATGAAGAACGATATGAAGGTGTAGAAGGTGGAATTCTCGAAGGCTTTGGAAAGCTATTTCCTGATAATACTCGCTTGTTTGTGTACCCCGAACTTGGAGACGGCGGAGCAATAAAAGACTTCACCACGATATCGGTGCCAGAACATCTGCGCTATCTCTACAAGCACCTACTGGAGAATCAGTTTATTTTTGGCATAGAATGCAGCGATTCCGCTTTACTGAATATCTATTCGCGGGATATATTGCGGCAGCTTGAGACAGGTCCGGGTCAGTGGGAATCACAAGTTCCGGACGACACCGCTAAGGCTATTGTTGCAGAAGGATTGTTTGGTTTTCGTGTGGCTTCTTAGCCGATCGATTATGCATTATCAGCGGTAGCCGGCTCTGGCTGCCGTTTCTCCAGCCTGGCAACCAATTCATCCGCACTCAAGGATGCGCCTGCCACGTTCAGCGTATTAATTCTCAGATCGTCTGGTTCTTCGAGCACACCGCCGAGTGAGCCGAGTAAGTTTCGCACGCGTTTAGCGATACTGCGCGAGTCTGAATTGTCTGTGGGCTTTACAATCAAAAGGGCGTTTTGGTTGATTCGCCCTAAGACGGTGTCTTCAGGGAAACTCTTTTGCAGGACATCGGCGGCTCGATACAGTGTTAAATCCTGGACCGTACGATCAATGCCTTCAAGCTTCGTGCTCCTCTGACCGAATAGACGCACACGCATCGCGGTATAGCGACTTTTCCTATCGCTGTTTTGTAGCAGTTTTTGCACGCTTTTCACTAAAGTGCTTCGCGCTGGCAGCCCAGTAACCGAATCAGTTGCTGTGGTCGGTAGATTCTTTATAGGTTCAGGCTTTTGTGTTGTTCTCCGCTCGTTTAAGGCATGTTCGAGTATTGTGTCTAACGTGATTAGCTCGGCATCGGCACCACAGTACTGTACTGCCAGTCGATCCAATCGTCGGGATTTACCCGAGGCGGCGTCCTTGACAATTTCGCTGCGCAATTCATGGCCCTGTCCACGTTGAAGGCTTAAGCGCGAAGGGCCATCAAGCCAGTCGAGCCATAAATCTTTGGCCGCACCTGCCGTTAGGCCGGTCATATTGGTGAACGCATTGTTTACTTGAAGTAGTCTGCGATCCTGTATAAGCGCAACGGCATCTTTTCGTTCGGCGATTAGCGTATCGATAAGCCCCCATTGTTCATCAATTTGCGACTCCAATAGCGCTAAACGATGGGCCATGACACGTTCATCCAGCAGGCGATACATCACCCGACGGGCGTTTTCCGGCTGCGTCAAACTCACAACCTCTTCTACGCCCTGGCCGAGCCATTTATCAATGCTGGGAACTTTGCGGCCGGTGGTGATTACCAGGATTTTGGCGTCCGGGTAATGGTTCAGGCAAGACGGCACGATAGGTTGGGGCTGGGACGTGATAATGGCGACCAAGTCGTATTGGCGCTTCACCATTTCACGTTGCAGCTCAATGCTACTGTCACAAAGCTCAACATGAGTGACCTGTCGGCGATATTCCACCCACTCAAGAACTTCAGCTCGATGATGATCATCGGGCGCGAGTATGAGGCAGGCGAGTTGTGCTGGCTTGATATTCACAGTGGTTTCTCCGCCCCTAGAGTGTAGTCGGCTAGCTCGATATTGCTTAAAAAACACCCAGAGTGAACGCCTGACTTCCGCTTGCCGGTATAATCTGTTGTTTTACTGCTTGGAAGGCGATCTAAACCATGGCGAATTACGGCACCAACGAGTTCAAAGGTGGCTTGAAAATCATGCTCGACGGCGACCCGCACAGCATCGTTGAAAATGAATTTGTCAAACCGGGCAAAGGCCAGGCGTTCACGCGCACCAAGGTTCGAAACCTACTCACAGGACGGGTTGTGGAGCGCACCTTCAAAAGCGGTGACAGTGTGGAGGCTGCCGATGTCATGGATACTGAAATGCAGTATCTGTATACCGATGGAGAGCATTGGCATTTCATGGATCAGTCCACCTATGAACAACTGGCAGCGGACAAAGCCGCAGTTGGTGAGGCGCACTATTGGTTAAAAGAGGAATCGATCTGCGAGGTGACGCTATGGAACGGTCAGCCCATTGCGGTCACGCCACCGAATTTTGTGGAAATGGCCATTAAAGAAACCGATCCGGGTGTGCGAGGAGACACGGCAACTGGCGGTACCAAGCCTGCCTATATGGATACCGGTGCAGTGGTGAAAGTGCCATTGTTTGTCGAAGAAGGCGAGGTTATTAAAATCGATACTCGCAGCGGCGACTATGTATCGCGGGTTAAGTAGAGCCACCGTTGGATTTACTTGGCAGCTGGCAACCCACCGCCACGATTGAACAACTCACTCAGAATGCTGCGATAGTGCGGCTTGTTCGGGAGTATATGCAAGAACAAGGTGTGCTTGAGGTGATCACACCGTCTTTGTCCCGGTTTACCACCACCGATCCAAATATTGAAAGCGTGGCCGCGTGTGTCATGGGCGACACTCGATACCTGCATACCTCCCCTGAATTCCCCATGAAACGGCTACTGGCCGCTTATCAAACGTCTATCTACCAAATCACCAAAGTGTTTCGTGATGGTGAAGTGGGGGCTCGACATAACACCGAGTTTTCGATGTTGGAGTGGTACCGCGTAGGGTATTCCATGGAAGATTTAATGAAAGAGATCGAACAGTTGCTAAAGCATATTTTCGGCAGCCTGGATCAACCGCTGGAGTCTTCCAACACCGTGAGCTATGTGTCTACGGTGCAAACGTTGTTGGATTGTTCCTTCGAATCAGTTACAACAGCTAAAATTCGATCCCATTTCCATGATCATTCTCGTAGTTTTCCTGAGTCTATCGACGATGTTGATTCAGCGCTTGATTTACTGCTGGATGAATTTGTTATACCGGGCTTTGCGAGTAATCGTCTGACCTTT
>JAHQVR010000360.1 GCA_019634245.1 Gammaproteobacteria bacterium | reverse complement strand
GCCATTAATCCGAATCTCATCGAGGGACAGATTGAAGGTGGTATTGCGCAGGGTATTGGGTTGGCTTTAATGGAATCGTATGTGCCTGGCAGAACCGAAAATTTGCATGATTACCTCATACCAACCATTGGTGATGTGCCTCCCATCAAGTCTATTATTGTGGAAGTGAACGATGAGCATGGTCCTTACGGTGCAAAGGGGCTGGGGGAACATGTTCTAATTCCAACTGCACCGAGCATTCTCAATGCTATCAGGCATGCTTGTGGAGCAGAGGTACGTCACTTGCCGGCAACACCCGATCGTGTGCTCGAAGCGATTAAAAGGCACGCACAATGATTCGTCAGAAAGTACCGCAAGAACCGAATGGCAAAATTCGATGTGATGCCTGCCCTGTGCTGTGTTACATCAAAGACGGCAGAAGCGGGGCGTGTGATCGCTACGCTAACGACGGTGGCGAACTAGTAAGGGTCGATCCCTTTACGGTCATTGAAAACCAGATAAAGGAAGGGGGAGAAGTCGTTTCGTTTTTACCTGGTGACGACATACCAGAGTGGGATGGCACTCTGGTAAACACGAAGAAAACATTTGTAACTGCCATAGGCGCGGGAACGACTTACCCCGACTACAAGCCAGCGCCGTTTATCGTCAGCCAGACGCATGATGATGTTGATATGGTTACTGTTGTAACCGAGGGCATCTTTAGTTATTGCGGTGCGAAAGTGAAAATTGATACCGACAGACACCTCGGTCCCGAACGTGCACTGGTGCGAGCGGAAGGAGAGGCCATTGGCCATGTCACCACTGGGGAATACGGCTCGCAAATGTTGTCATTGGGTGGTGTGAATCACTTAACAGGCGCCAGTAAGAAAGAAGGCAGAATAACCTGTGAATCCTTACTGGCCCTGTGTAATCGGGAACCGGTTGCGATGCAAATTGATGGCGGGGTCGATCTTACTGTGCAGGCAGGATGTGCTCCCATCGTTAATGGTGAAAAAGAAACCCTTATGCGCGTTGGCTGTGGTTCTGCAACCATTGGCATGTTTGCGCAGCAGTGGCAGCCCTATGTCGATGAAGTGGTGGTCGTCGACGATCATATAACCGGTGTGTTGTCTGAGCATCAGGCGGGTCGAATGCTGGGTATGGAGCCATCCGGCATTAAAATAAAAGGTAGAAAATCGACACCGGGTCGTTATTTCCAGGTCGCAGAACCTGGCATGGGTTGGGGCGGAACTGATATTGATGACCCCTTAAGTATTATTGATTCTTTTAAACCAACTGTGGCAAAGCCTGGCATGCGTTTGTTGATGGTGTCCACCACAGGTGAGCAATTTGCCTATTTTGAATTAGACGAAAATTTGTTACCTGTTAAAGCTGCACTGCCAGATGAGTTAAAGCCGTCTGTAGACCGAATTGCTGAAAACTGTGAGCCTTCATTATGTTCGGTGCTGTTCATGGGTGGTGCAGGTGGTTCGCTTCGGGCTGGTGTCACCGAGAACCCTGTTCGACTGACGCGTTCGGTACGACACTCCCTTACTCATGTGTCTTGCGGCGGTGCCCCCGCCTACGTTTGGCCAGGAGGCGGCATAACGGTAATGGTCGATGTAATGCAGTTACCCAGGAACGCGTTTGGCTATGTGCCCACGCCCGCGCTCGTTGCACCCATTGAATTCAGTTTAAAAAAAGATGACTATTTAAATCTGGGTGGTCACGAACAGAGTATTGTTACCCTGGAAAAAGCTTTGGCACAATCGGACCGATGCGTAGCTGTTGAAGCAAGGAACAGCTGGCCAATGGAAAAAACGCATTTCCATTGGTAGCGCATTAACCGTAGGTGGCGTCGTAGAGGCGTTTTCGTTACCCTTGCCTCATTGACAGCACTGCACGGGCAATCACCATGCCGCTTAACATAGCCGCGGAGAATACCAGCAGGGCCCACGGTTCGATGATGATGGCTGTTAGTGCGGGCCCGGGACATAAGCCAACTAAACCCCAACCGACTCCGAACAAGATAGCCCCTGAAATGAGTTGTTTATCGATAACAACATTGTTTGGCATTTGATATTTCAAGTCGAACCAGGGTTTGCCGGCTCGGCCAATCCAACGATAACCTGCTGCTGTCACAGCGATTGCACCCACCATGACAAAGGCAAGTGATGCATCCCAATCACCTAGAATATCGAGAAAACCAAGTACCTTTTCTGGGTTTGTCATACCAGATACGATGAGTCCCAAACCAAACAGCAAACCGATAAACAGTGCAGATAATAGGTTCATGTTAAATCGCTCGTGTTTAGTGTCGGACTATATAGACAGTGATTACAGCGGCCAGCATAAATATCATGGTTGCCACTAACGAACGCACGGAAAAACGGGATAGGCCGCATACCCCATGGCCCGACGTGCATCCGTTACCAATGACAGTTCCAGTACCTACCAGCAAACCACCTATGGCAAGCACCACCGGACTATGCGTAATTTGAATACTGGGCAACTTTCCGTTTATTAGCAGGGCTATGAGAGGAGCCACAATGACGCCAATAACGAATGCAATGCGCCAATGCCAGTCATTAGCAACGGGCGGCATTAGCCTTGAGATGATTCCGCTCACACCCATGATTCGTCCGTGCGAGGCCATCAATAAAACCGCTGCAGCGCCAATCATTGTTCCGCCAATTAGCGCGAGTAAATAGTCATGCATTTTTTAGTTCCACGAAGTCATACGCTATAAGCGCATCAATGTGCTAGTTGAATGAACGGAGAAGTGATTGTACTTTTTTCTACTCGGTGTTGCAGTACGGTATTAGCAATGAATTGAGATTCTTGCCTGTCATTTAATACGGGTTTGCTGTCAAGATTATTATTTGCAGTGACAACGCGTGATACATAGCCATGCCCTTCCTCTGCGTCAACGCTGCGCTTGGGGTCGCAATTTATATCGTCGTGAGTGCGGTAGTCTTTCTTGGCATATCCCCCCAGTAATAGATCGCCGTATACCATTTGTGATGAGTTGTTATCGATGACTTGGATGTAAGCCGTGCCAACGCAGTTTTCAGCACCAACTTCAATACCCCATGGTGCCTGAGATAGCTGGTTGTTTCGAATTAAGATCGACCGACCACCATCGATATAAATCGCTGCCGCCCAGGTTTCGGTGTTGTTGTAGGCAGGGTTGTCTTTTGTACTGACGTAGCTGATTCGGTTGTGCTCGATAAACCCCAACCGTGCTGCATCGAGTGAACCTGGTAGGACCCGGTTATTGCTTCCCATCGTTGTTGGCGATGTGCCTTCTCCACCGATTGCATCGATTGCAATGTTAGTCACATCGGCTATTTTATTTTTCGAAATTTCCCAATTTCTCACATTGCCATTAATCGCAATGGCTTCACTCGAGCCGGTTTTTAGTGCGCTTAATGTATTTTTCTCAATAATGATATGACGAATTGCTTCTTGCTCTGTTCGGCCCGTGCCGTATATCGCGATTCCATGAGCGTTTTTCTCACCCGATAAATTACTAATTCGGTTGTTACTAATAAGCACGTTCCGTATCGATTCGCCATACGCACCAATACCAAAGACATCTGGCTTTCGCATGATGGCATCTCCATCGATATTCAGGTTGTCAATAATAATGTTGGAAACATTGCTCTCAATTTGAATGTAAAACCCGCTTGTATTGGCTGTTGGTTGCCAACGAATACGGTTGTTGCTTGTTCCGGTTATTCTAGTCTTAGATCTGTTTAGAAAAACTGTGCTTTCTAACTCGAGCTGGTCGATGAGTAGTTCACAGGACTGATTGCCAGGGCACTGATTTATAGCATCCTGTAAGGAGCCAGTTACCTTGATGCGTTGAGCATCGCGAAACTGTGCGAGCCAGCTTCTATCCGGTCGATCTGACTCTTGTACAAAATCTGCAAATGACAAATTGGCGCACGACAAATAACCGACTACAACCGCAGCGATCCATAATTTATTGATAATTTTTTTAGTCTTATTGCGCATAGTGTGTCACTTGAAAGTCGTTTTATGCAGAGCATGGTATTAATACCGAAATGACTAACTCAAGGCGATTGAATTCGGTCTGTACACTGCAGTATTGTAGGTGTGATCCGCGAAAGAGTCTTTCAGATGATAGGAGATAAGCACCTTGTATTTCTAATACTGCGCCGGTGTGGGCAATCTGTATTGCTGTGTGCAAGCGTTGTTTTGCTCACCGGTTGTACGAAAAATACTGGTGAGCACAGTGTGAGTGCACACTCTGCATTAGCGGTAAACGAAGTTAATGTAGATAGCACTAAAAGCGCATCTGAATCAGTGGCATTGACAACAAATTCATCTGAATCACCACAGACAAATCAGCCGGTTCTGACAATTCAACCGGCGCTGGATGGTACGACAAGCGAAGGAATAGACTTAATCAATGCTCCCATTGAAAGTGAAGGGCTTCCTATTTCGATCGATCATCCAATTGATAACACAATCGATAGCGCAATCGATGTAAGTTTGCCTCCACCTACCAATGTTCAAGTCTCTCGTGTGAATGCAGGTTATGTCGCATTGAAATGGGTGCCTGCTAAAGGTGATGAATTACATAGTCACCCGTACGGCGACGCTGTGAGTGCTTATCGAGTTTATCGGAACCGTGTCGCCATTGCTGACACCTTGCTACCTCAATATGAGGACCGAACGGCACCAGAAGGCAGTGTTAATTATTCAGTACGCTCAATTCGATACCGTACGGAACCTCAGTTCGATTTAATTCAATCTGAATCAGCTTTTCTTCAAGCTGTTATTCCAAGCATTGAATTGGCAATAAAACAGTTAAATGCGTTAGAAGTACCTGCACAGGTTGTTGAGGATGCGCGCATTGCCACGGCAGAGTGCGGTGCGAGTCATTTGATGAGCGACGGAGCGGTCGTTTGTTATGATGCAAATGGACAGGTCTGGCAACCGGACACACTGGGAGGTGATGGCCAGTGGTTGGATGGCTTTACTAGTGCCAATAGCAGTTACGTTGTGTCATTGCGTAACCCTATTGGTCAGCATGGTCCGGTACCAGAGCTTCCGCAAGTCGATATCATTAACATGGAAAGCGGTTTAAAGGAAAACGTACAGCTTTCGTTAGCTGGCTTCATTGAAAAATTCAACGAACGACCTTTAGGAAACGGTATTGCTATTAGCGGCGATAATCGATTGTTCGTATCTGGAAGCTTGTACCAAAGTCATATCACACGCTCACTTGGGCCGAGTCCTGCGATTCCCCCAGTCACTACCGCCTATTTTCTCGCCGAACTAAGTCTTCTGACCGGTGAGTTAATAGCGTTTCGACGATTTGAATTTGTTCAGGCATTGGGCGGTTTGGCGGGCGTATCGCAAGGCAGGCTTGTCATGTTTCATAGCGGCCAATTCTCATTGGTCAATACCGACAGTTTTTATGCTGAACAAACCCAGACAGTTATAGGTGTTCCAATATTCCGGTCAGCAGAATTTCTCTATTCGAAAATTGAGGCAAGCAGCGGCGTGGAACGAAATTTCAGGCAACAGACGACTTTTGGTGCCGATTAAACAAAATTTACTCTAAACTAGTGCGCAAGTATCCGATTTCTAACTTGTGCTATGGCTGAACCTCTCTTAAGTGAAATCGATGATCGTGGCGTTGCCACTATCACCATGTACCGACCGGACGTCAGAAACGCCTTCGACGAACATCAGATTGATCGTCTTACACACTGTCTAAAACAAGCTGCTGACAATGAAAATGTCAGAGTTGTTATCCTGCAATCGAAAGGTAAGCATTTTTGCGCGGGTGCGGATATTAACTACATGCAGCGCATGGGCAATAACACGCATCAGCAAAATATTGATGATGCTTCTGCACTCGCTGAGCTTATGCGTGTTCTTAATTCTCTCCCAAAACCGACTATTGCACGCGTGCAGGGGGCCGCATTCGGTGGTGCCATCGGTCTT
>JAHQVR010000032.1 GCA_019634245.1 Gammaproteobacteria bacterium | reverse complement strand
TAGTTGCCATGTAAACCAAAACAAACGGCGGCACCAGCAACCGGCTCGCCACCTTCATCGACTACACGAACTCCAAACTTTGCAGCATGCGCCGACCCTACGGCACTTAAGGCCAATAGCCCAGTAGCGGCTATGAGCGCCAAGCCCGTAACTCGATTAGATTTTGTTGTTTTCATCGGCTATCCCCGTTGAGACCAGGCTGTCTTTAATCGACGTCAAATTCATATCGATAGACAGACATTCGCCAGCAATTTGGCGTACCCGCTTATTGTCTGAGGGTTGCCAAGTTGACGATGGGAGTTCAATCACAGAAACCGAATCACAAATGTCGGACAGTTAATATTCACACTATCCATCGCCGGCTAGCCGATATCTCAACACGGCGTAAATCTGATTGACGACACACTATTTTGGTGCACTTCGTCAAATTTATAAATTCAGGGCTGTCGACACTGCGGGTGCCAACTCTTGAAGACTAATTGCCGCAACGAGCTTTCGAGCTTTCGAGCTTTCGAGCTTTCGAGCTTTCGAGCTTTCGAGCTTTCGAGCTTTCGAGCTTTCGAGCTTTCGAGCTTTCGAGCTTTCGAGCTTTCGAGCCTTCGTGCCTTCGTGCCTTCGTGCCTTCGTGCCTTCGAGCTACATGCTGCTTGCTATGTGCTACGTGCGGTGGGAGGTGGACGGTGTGCTAAAAACTAAATTCTCAGGCTCGGTTCCAGGACCGGAAATTACCTGTGTCGATGTGCACAAAGCCCGCTCTGGCATAGTATCCAACACCCCCACGTTGTAAATTTAAAGCGGCATCTCGAATACGCGATGCCTTGATGGTGGGTATGTTGATATCCAGAGCTCTTCCCTCCATATGCAAACTGTTCTTCGCCACGCCTTTACTACGCTTGCGTAGCTTGGCATTGGTTGCCGGGGTTCTATAACCGGATAAAATATGCACCCGTTCCTCAGTGCCAAGTTCTTTATAAAGCGCGTGTAAATAATCAAAGAGGGGCAGATCCATATCAAATCTGACTTCGGCACGATGGTCGCGCATCAAATGATTCAATTGATCTACACTGGCTTGCAGGTACTGACCTTCAGCCCAATACACTAAATCCAGCTTTTCCCAAGTGTGTGCGTTAATCAACCGGAGCCGTCGACTGGGCTCTGCAACCTCTGATTTTGTGACGTTCGATTGAGCGGCTAAATTCTCTTCTGGAACGGCCTGCCACTCGCCGTCCGTAAGGACTTCTGCAGACGATTTCGATGCTGCCAACACCGATCCTGCATTGGAGAGCAGCGCGACACTGGCAGATGCCTTAAGTGTATGATTTAAAAAAGAACGACGGGATTCGTTAGTGTCTATCATCTTCACTGATATCTGAAATTCCTAGCTGTCTGGTGGTCTTCGCACAAAGGCGTCAATAATCAACCATATTGT
This sequence comes from Gammaproteobacteria bacterium, assembly GCA_019634245.1. The sequence continues at coordinate 9,460 of JAHQVR010000032.1, read as the reverse complement.
GCCACAGTGAAGACAGGGTTCGTCACACTAAAACAAGTCTTGGTCAGTTTGTAATCAACCAAACCAGGCTAAAGGCCAGTCAGGACAGGGTCGAAGCAACGGTAGCTCTTATGATGTGACCTGAGACAGCCCTTAACCGTGTGGTTTTGTGAGCTAAATCCGAATTGCAGTATGACCGATGGGTAAGAACGAGCTGCAGCGAATTAGGTCAGTGGAGCGAGTGTTAAATATATTCCACTTTTAAGATTTCGTAATCGCGAATGCCGCTGGGTGTCTGCACGCTTACTTCGTCTTCTTCAAATTTCCCGATCAAGGCTTTAGCCACAGGTGAGCTAAAAGATATACGATTTTCCTTAATATCTGCCTCATCGTCACCCACGATTTGGTAGGTGATTTCTTTTTCTGTCTCCAGATCGAGCAAACGCACGGTTGAGCCAAAGATCACTTTGCCAGTGGCTTGCATCTTTGTGACATCGATGACCTGGGCGTTCCCTAATTTACCTTCAATCTCCTTAATTCTGCCTTCAATGAAGCTCTGTTGCTCCCGCGCAGCGTGGTATTCGGCATTCTCTTTTAAATCGCCATGCTCCCGCGCATCAGCGATAGCCTGAATAACTTTCGGACGCTGTACCTGTTTCAGATCGAGCAGCTCCTCTCGAAGCCGCTGCTCACCGCTGACCGTTAGCGGAACCTTGTTCATGCCGTCTTCCTATGTATGTCGCTCAATCGATACACCGGTCCGGCGGCCGATCGGTTTAACGCTGCACAGATAGCACTCGCACCTGATAGCGTGGTGGTGTAAGGGATCTTTCTACCCAAAGCCTCTTGACGAATATAGTACGAATCCAGAATAGCTTGACGGCCATGGGTCGTATTAACAATTAAATCTACCGAATCATTTTTAATTTGATCAAGAATATGTGGCTGACCCTGCTGCATCTTATTGACCCGTTCACACGGTAGATTGGCAGCAACGATTGCTGCTTGCGTACCACCTGTGGCTACTAGTTCGAACCCGGCCTGGTGCAACTTCTCAGCGACATCCACAATACCGGCTTTATCCTGATCCCGAACACTTAAAAAAGCACGGCCAGAATCGGGCAACCGAACCGAAGCTCCAAGAGTGGCCTTGTAGAACGCTTCACCAAAGGTTTTGCCCGACCCCATGACCTCACCGGTAGATTTCATTTCTGGCCCCAGCAACGGATCAACACCGGGAAATTTGGCAAACGGAAATACAGATTCTTTAACACTGTAAAAACTCGGCCGCGGAACCTCGCTGATTCCCTGCTGTTTCAATGAAATGCCAGCCATACATAACGCAGCCACTTTCGCCAGCTGAACACCGGTGGCTTTCGACACAAACGGAACGGTTCGAGACGCTCTAGGGTTTACTTCAAGGACGTAGATGGTGTCGTTTTGGATCGCAAACTGAGTATTAACCAAACCGATGACGTTCAACCCTCTTGCCAGCGCTTCCATTTGAGACGAAAGTTCTTGAATGACCGAATCTGGCAATGAAAATGGAGGCAGCGAACAGGCGGAGTCTCCTGAGTGAATGCCAGCTTCTTCAATATGCTCCATCACACCGCCTATGACCACCCGTTCACCGTCACATATTGCATCCACATCGACTTCAACAGCATCATTTAAAAACCGGTCGAGCAATACCGGTGAATCGTTAGACACGCTCACCGCTTCTTTCATGTAACGCTTCAGATCTGCCTCTTCCTGCACTATTTCCATGGCACGGCCGCCGAGGACGTAGCTTGGCCTAACCACTAACGGGTAACCGATTTCTTTCGCAAGCTCTACCGCTTCATCGGGCGTTCGTGCGGTCCGATTCGGCGGCTGTTTAAGATTCAAATCGGTTATTAACTGCTGAAAGCGCTCACGGTCCTCAGCCAAATCGATCGACTCGGGAGATGTGCCAATGATGGGGGCACCTGCGGCCAGAAGATCACGAGATAATTTAAGCGGTGTTTGGCCGCCGTATTGAACAATGACACCTTCAGGTTGTTCAGTGTCGATGATGGCCAGTACATCTTCCAGCGTTAAGGGTTCAAAATATAATCTATCGGACGTATCGAAATCGGTTGATACCGTTTCCGGATTACAGTTGACCATAATGGTTTCGAATCCGGCATCGCGCAATGCCAACGCGGCATGGACACAACAATAGTCAAATTCGATCCCTTGGCCCACCCGGTTTGGCCCACCACCTAGGACCATTATCTTCCGACGATCGGTGGCCTCCGACTCACACACTTGTTCGTAAGTGGAATACATATAGGCCGTATTGGTGGCAAATTCAGCCGCACAAGAATCCACCCGCTTAAACACCGGGCGAACCCCTAGAGTGTGACGATGCTTGCGTACCATATCTTCACTGGTATCTAACAATGTCGCTAAGCGAGCATCGGCAAAACCATTGCGCTTGAGTTGACGCATTTCTAATTCGTTTACGGAATCTACCGTGCGACCGCGCACACTGGATTCCTGAATGATCAGTTCCTCAATCTGAGCCAAGAACCAAGGGTCAATGGAGGTTGCTGATTGCACTTGATCGAAGCTCCAGCCAGCCCTGAATGCATCGCCAATAAACCACAAACGCCGGTCACGAGCCTCGCGGAGTTCTCTTTCCAACACGATATCGGTGTCGTCTAGTTCATCGGTATCCAGCACTTCATCCAAACCAGCAACACCGATTTCGAGCCCACGCAGCGCTTTTTGGAATGATTCTTTGAAGGTACGGCCGATCGCCATCACTTCACCGACCGATTTCATTTGCGTGGTAAGCCGGCTATCGGCGGTAGGGAACTTTTCAAACGTAAAGCGTGGAACTTTGGTGACGACGTAGTCAATGCTGGGTTCAAATGATGCGGGGGTTTGGCCACCGGTTATCTCGTTTCGCAATTCATTGAGTGTGTAGCCAACCGCTAATTTGGCCGCTACGCGGGCGATAGGAAATCCGGTTGCTTTGGACGCCAATGCAGAAGAACGAGACACACGAGGATTCATCTCAATAATGATCATCGCGCCATTTTTCGGATTAATCGCAAACTGAACATTCGATCCGCCCGTATCCACACCGATTTTTCTAAGAACGGCTATCGATGCATTTCTCATGATCTGATATTCCTTATCAGTTAACGTTTGAGAAGGTGCCACGGTGATTGAATCGCCCGTGTGAATACCCATCGGATCGAGGTTTTCAATCGAGCACACGATAATGACGTTATCTGCCCGATCACGTACCACTTCCATTTCGTACTCTTTCCAACCCAGCACCGATTCTTCGAGCAAGACTTCGGTAGTGCGCGATAAATCCAATCCTCGACTGACGATGCTGTTGAAGTCTTCGATGTTGTAGGCAATGCCTCCACCACTACCACCCATGGTGAACGAAGGTCGGATGATGCAAGGAAACCCGATGTTTTTCACACCTTCCTGCGCCTCTGCCAGCGTATGCGCAATTTCGGCTTTGGGCGTATCCAGCCCAATCTCGGTCATGGCTTGCTTAAATTTATCGCGATCCTCAGCCAGGTCGATCGCCTGCGGTTTCGCACCGATCATTTCGACCCCGAATTTGTCCAGCACGCCTTCTCTATCCAAATCCAATGCGCAATTCAACGCTGTTTGACCGCCCATGGTCGGCAGTAGCGCATCGGGCTTTTCACGTTCGATAATATTGGCCACCACTCGCCAATCAATCGGTTCGATATAGATCTGATCCGCCATGGCTGGATCGGTCATGATGGTTGCTGGATTGGAGTTCACCAGCACGACCCGATAGCCCTCCTCCTTCAGCGCTTTACACGCTTGGGCACCGGAATAATCAAACTCACAGGCTTGGCCAATGACTATCGGGCCAGCCCCAATAATCAGAATGCAATTTATGTCAGTGCGTTTTGGCATTATTGTCCTAGCTGTTCAACAAACTGATCAAATAGGTTCGCCAGATCGTGCGGCCCCGGGCTGGCTTCAGGGTGACCTTGAAATCCGAACGCTGGAACATCCAAGCGACGAATACCTTGTAGCGAATTATCAAACAGCGATACGTGTGTGATCGCCAATGAATTGTTCAGAGAGTCCGCATCCACCGCAAAACCATGGTTTTGACTGCTGATCATCACCTGTCCGGTAGCGATATCCAGCACGGGATGGTTAGCACCGTGATGGCCAAATTTCATTTTTACGGTGCTGGCGCCCGAGGCCAAACCCAGCAATTGATGACCTAAACAAATGCCAAAGGTGGGCAGTTTTTCAGCCAGCAAGGCTTGAATGCACTCTATCGCATAGGTGCAAGGCTCTGGGTCGCCAGGACCATTCGATAAGAACACACCATCGGGCTTCAAGGCCAGGATATCGGTGGCGTTTGTGGTCGCGGGAACCACAGTGACTTTGCAACCTCTGTCCACGAGCATGCGCAAAATGTTGTGCTTAACGCCAAAGTCCATGGCCACCACATGGAATTTAAACTCAGGTGCAGAGTTTTCATTGAGCGACCAGGTGGGTAACTCCCAAGTGTAGGTTTCTGAGGTGGTTACCTTTTTGGCCAAATCGCTGCCTGCCAAACCTGGAAACTCTTGCGCGATGCTCAGTGCACGTTCTGCAGCGGCGTCCGCATCGGTAACCGCTTCGCCGGCAATGATACAGCCAGCCTGGGCACCTGCATCTCGTAGGTGTCTAGTCAGCGCTCGAGTATCAACATCACTGATGGCGACGATGGCATTTTCGGTTAAATACTCTCTAAGCGATGAATCACTGCGAAAATTGGAATGACGATTGGGAACATCCCGAACTACTAGGCCCTTACAATAAATACTGGCCGCTTCGACATCTTCTGGGTTGGTGCCCGTATTGCCAATGTGCGGATACGTCAGGGTCACAATTTGGTCGGCGTAGGAGGGATCGGTGAGAATTTCTTGGTAGCCAGTCATGGCGGTGTTAAAGACCACTTCTCCAACACTGGTACCGTCAACACCGATTGACGTACCATGAAAGCGATGTCCATCGGCAAGTACTAAAAGCGCAGGCTGAGGCACGAATTTCGATCCCGGTCAGGCACACATAAAAAAGGGAAAAGCAGCAGTGGTTAGCTCACTTTTCCCCAACTTTATTTCTATCGCAGTAATGTTACTCGTTGCGCTGAAAAACGTCTAGGTGTTTGCATGACAAGCACGCATGCGGTTCAGTCACAATTAGGGCTTTCTCATACCTGAGAATACCAATCAACACCCTTGTGCATCTCGACATTCACGCGACCACGGCCGATGAGACATTGCAGATGGGCCAGGGTTTCACCCAGTGCAAAACCCAATTGCAAATCATCTAGTTCACGCTGGAATAACACCGAAAATAGACCCGCTGCCTGTCGAGCTGCTTGCAGTTCGTTCTCGAGCAAATCCAGGCGCTGTTCGTGATGATCCAAAAGCGCTTGAACTCGGCCATGTAATCCTGTGAATGGCTCACCGTGCGAAGGTAGCACCAGCGTGTCGGCGGGTAACTTCATCAGCTCCGTCAATGTGTTTAAAAATCCATCAAGTGGATCGGATTCTTTTGACCCCGGCATGAGGCTAACGTTAGGCGAGATGGTTGGTAACACTTGATCCGCAGCGATTAAAAAGCCATCCCTTTCGCAATACAACATGAGCATGGCCGGTGCATGTCCGTGACCCACTATGACCCGAAACGTTCGGCCCGCGAGTAACAGTTCTTCACCGTGCTGCAGGAATTGCCAATCGATCAGATCGGGTTCTGCGTAGACCAATTGCTTATAGCCGTTGCCGAGAGTCCAAACGCCTTTGGTGGCACTGAGTTCCAGTCCGTTCTGTATATACCAATCGTGAAATCGTTGCGCGTAGGCTTCGTCACTGAGGGAATAGATGTCTTGTGAGTGCCTTTGCTCGACCTCATGACTAATAAGCCCCACACCCTGTTGTTTGAACCAACCGGATAAGCCGGTGTGATCTGGATGAAAGTGTGTGACCAACAGTTTCTGGGGGAGACCGTTCACCCGGAGTAACTCATCCCATATACGCCGAGAATGCTTGGACGATACACCGGTATCGATCAGTACCTGTTCAGATCCGTCGTGCAACCACCAGCAGTTAACGTGGTCCAACGCAAACGGCAGCGACAATCGAATCCAGTCCAACCCAGGAAGCAGCGCTTCGCGCTTGCCCAGCGTACTGGGCGCAGGATGGTGAAATTCCATAGCGCTCATATATCGGCAAGATCGCCCTTACCTTCCAGCCACTGTTTACGATCCGCTGCACGCTTTTTAGCCAACATCATATCCATGGTTTTATTGGTGTCATCACCATCGGCTATCGTTAAACGCACTAATCGACGCGTATCAGGCGCCACCGACGTTTCCCGCAACTGAACTGGATTCATTTCGCCCAGCCCTTTAAATCGCGTTACCGTCACTTTGCCTTTTTTCTTCTCAGCCTCAATTCTGTCCATAACGGCCTGTCGCTCCAACTCATCAACGGCGTAGAACACCTCCTTGCCGACATCGATGCGATACAGCGGGGGCATCGCGACATAGACATGTCCGGCCTTCACCAACGGTCGAAAATGACGAACAAACAACGCACAAAGCAATGTGGCGATGTGCGCACCATCCGAGTCTGCGTCTGCCAGAATACAAATTTTGCCGTAGCGCAACCGACTCAAATCACTCGATCCGGGTTCCAATCCAATCGCCACCGATATATCGTGGACCTCGGCCGATCCGAGCAATTGATCTTGTTCTGCTTCCCAGGTATTGAGAATTTTGCCGCGCAGTGGCATCACCGCCTGAAACTCTCGATCGCGCGCTTGTTTTGCTGAACCTCCCGCAGAGTCTCCTTCTACTAAGAACAATTCTGTCCGAGACAGATCGGTGCTGGAACAATCGGCGAGTTTCCCCGGCAACGCTGGACCACTCGTGACTTTCTTACGCACCACTTTTTTACTGGATTTACTACGCGCTTGCGCATTGGCAATAGCCATAGCAGCGATCTGATCACCAGTTTCAGCATGCTGATTCAGCCACTGCGCCGTGTGGTCTTTTACCACGCCTGAGACAAATACCGCACATTCGCGGGACGATAATCGCTCCTTGGTTTGCCCCGAGAACTGAGGATCGATCAGTTTGACAGACAGTACGAAATTCAATTGTTCCCAGATGTCTTCCGGAGCAATCTTGACCCCGCGCGGTAACAGGTTCCTGATGTCGCAGAAGTCTCGGATCGCATCGGTGAGGCCAGTACGCAGGCCATTCACATGCGTACCGCCTTGGGCGGTGGGCACCAAATTCACATAGCTCTCTTGAACTCCCTCGCCACCTTCTGGCAACCAAACCACTGCCCAATCAGCGGTTTCAGTGGTCGCTTTCATACTGGCTGCCAGTGGAGTTTCGGGTAAACAGCTGTAGCCCTTCACCGCTTCGCTGATGTAGTCGATTAACCCATCTTCGTAGAGCCACTCTTCCTTATCCCCAGTGGCTTCATCATGGAGTCGCACACGCAAACGGGGACACAATACTGCTTTTGCACGCAGCAAATGTCGTAGCTTGGGTAGTGAGAACTTATCTGAATCGAAGTATTTTTTATCGGGCCAAAAGCGCACTCGCGTGCCGGTGTTTCGCTGTCCGACTTTGCCGACGGGCTTGAGCTTTTTGTCCACGTTTCCACCCTTGAATGTGGCTAGGAACTCTCGCCCTTTGTGACGAATCGACACCTCAAGTTTCTTTGACAGCGCGTTGACCACCGACACACCAACGCCATGCAATCCGCCGGAATACTGATAATGCTCGCTGTTGAATTTTCCCCCCGCGTGCAGGGTCGTCAGAATCACCTCAACACCGGGCTTTTTTAATTTGGGGTGCATATCAATGGGCATACCGCGGCCGTTGTCGGTCACTTCCAGAGACCCGTCCTTATAAAGCTTTACTTGGATATCGTTGGCATGCCCTGCCAGAGCCTCATCAATGCTGTTATCGATCACCTCCTGTGCGAGATGATTTGGCCGCTGGGTATCGGTGTACATACCTGGCCGCTTACGCACTGGATCCAGGCCGCTGAGCACTTCGATGGAGGCCGCGTTGTATTCACTACTCACGTGTTTAAAAGTTTTTCCGTGTTTTTGGGGCTAGACGGCAGTGGAGAGCTGCCTTTATCGAACGAAGTGTAGCGCATCGAGCTTGTCACAATTCATCGGTTTTAGTCGCTGCTATCATCAACTCAGTTCCGGGGGCACCTTGAAAGTCCCTCGCGCAACCGACACACTATTCATCATTAGATCAATTAACGGAAATTTCGATGGCCGACTCACCTCATATTATTCAACTCGATGAAAGCAATTTTGTACAAGTTGTGGTCGAAGGGTCGGACCAACAACCGGTATTGGTTGATTTTTGGGCAGATTGGTGCGGTCCCTGTAAATCGCTCATGCCCATCTTGGAAAAGCTCGCCGTTGAGTACAACGGTGCTTTTGTGTTGGCCAAACTCGATACTGAGGCCCACCCGGGAATCGCCCAACAGCTCGGTATTCGCAGCCTACCCACCGTAAAACTGTTCAAGGATCGACAATTGGTGGACGAATTCATGGGCGCGCTTCCCGAAGCCGAAGTCCGCAAATTTCTCGATCAACACGTCGTCGCCGGAGCGGCTGGAGAAGACGAAGACGAAGGGCCCACCAACCCCGGTTTGCAAGCCGCCATGCAACTGGCTGAGCAAGGTGAGCTGGAGCAGGCTCGTCAGATACTCCAGCAATTGCAGGCCGAAGATCCCAGTGATAAAGACGTGTTACTGGCACTGGGCCAGGTGTGTGTGAGCCTTGGGGATCTGGAAACAGCATCCAGCTGTGTGTCTGCTCTTCCCGAAGAGGAGCAATCGAGCAATGCCGCTCTGCGCTTAACCGGTACGATTGAGCTCGCCCGAGAAGCTGCAGGGGAAACGCTCGACCCACAGGCATTGCAACAAGAATGTGAGAGCAACCCGGATAATAGTGAAGCGCGCTACAAGTTGGCTATCGCTACCGCTCTGGGCGGTGATATGCAGAGTGCGATGGATCATTTACTTAAGTTGGTGCAGAAAGATCCCAACTACAATGAGGGTGCGCCCCGTGAAAAGCTATTAGCACTGTTCAATATCATGGGCGACGATCCAATCGTGGGTGTCTACCGGCGAAAACTATTTGCGCTGCTGCATTAACGCACTAATCCACTGACTTTTAGGTAGTGAATGACGCTCGACTCGCGTGTCGTCGAGGCGTAGTTGGCTTTATACGGGTAGTCACCTTTTAATAGGTCTATCTCATGCACACCCTGATCAATGGCATCAGTGATCATGCGACTCATTAATACATGGCCTGGACTCAGAGATTTGAACTCAGGATCAAAGCCTGTTTGGAAAAACAACAGGCGGTGCTTTTCGCAGAATGCATACTCCACAGCAATGACTTTTTC
>JAHQVR010000359.1 GCA_019634245.1 Gammaproteobacteria bacterium | reverse complement strand
CCTACACCTACACCTACACCTACACCTACATCCTATTACACCCCTTGGGGAGGTAGCCCGTCACCAGCACCTACGCCGACACCCACACCGACTCCAACATCGTATTACACCCCTTGGGGAAGTAGTCCGTCACCAGCACCTACGCCGACACCCACACCGACTCCAACATCGTATTACACCCCTTGGGGAGGTAGCCCGTCACCAGCACCTACGCCGGCACCCACACCCACACCGACTCCAACTCCAACATCGTATTACACCTCTTGGGGAAGTAGTCCGTCACCAGCACCTACACCTACACCGAGTGCTTCTTATGATTATGCATCCTGGGGAGGTAGCCCAGCACCTACGCCAACGCCTTCAGTAACAGCGTCGTCGCAGGCTCCGAGGAATTCACCAACACTCACTCCGACGCCCGTGTGGTCGCCAGGAATTTTTTCCTGGGAAACTCTTCCTGTTGTGGATACCCCGACTCCCACTCCCACGCCATCAGTGTCGTTGGTATTTAACTCGGTAAGCACTGAGAGTCAGTTGGAGCAGGCAGTTGATGATAGTTATGAAGCGTACGTAAATAGTCGCAACGGCAATGAAGTACGCGAACGACTAGAAGATTATCCGTTTGCTGAGAATGTCTATATTCCCGATACGGCGACCGACACTGAACTTCTCGAGGTGCATGTACAGGCTCAGCAGGATTTGCGCGTTCATCGTGAAGAGCTGGTGCAGACCTACGTCAATGAATCTGTGAATCCGCCGCTGGTTTACAGCCCTGAATATTTAGAATCGGATTCCTACGCCGAATTGCAGGCAGAGCGCACCGCTGAATTAGAACGCCTTACGGGTGTTCTGGACATTGATGATCAAACGGTTATCGACGCTGCTGATGCGATGTCTCGAGGTATTGCTGTAGAGGATACTGAAATCCCGGAATTTTTAATTCCGCATGACTACCAGCAAGACGGGCTCGCTGCGACGAGTCGGGATGCAATGAATTATGTCGGTGCGTTTGGTCTTGATGGAACGGCTGAAGCTGAAGAGCTTGAAACCAACATTGAGATTCGAGCCGCGGGCACGATGGCTGAGTACTTTGATGTGTTCGATCATCCCAATGGCGGCACTGATCGGTTGGCCTATGAGGAAGACATATTTGAACTAGCAACGGGTGAATACGACGACGAGCTAGTGCGCGAACGCTTGATGGAAACCTACGGAGTTCCTGAAGATGAATTAGATGCTGAAATCGCCAGGATTGAATGGGCTGCTCGCGAGCTGCAGCAGAATGAAGAGTTGCGCGATGCCATTGATGTTGGCAGTGGCGAAGGTGGTGTAGATGGTAAGACCGGCATACTAGATGTGCAGGTATGGACCATGGATGCAACGGCCGGGAGAACCGATACCGATAGTCTAGCCATAAGAGAGCAGATTATTACCTGGCATATCCCAGAAGATCCTGCGTTGGATGTTGGTGACAATGTGGCGAGAATTGCGCTTGGTGAGAGTCGCTTAGGTCCCTTGAGTGATGCAGAACAGGATTTGGTAATTGAAACCGCACTTGATCGTTGGTCAGGTAGTGAATATGCGGAAATCAGGGATTGGGAGCCGCTTGGTGGTTTTATCAGGGAAATAGCCGATGGTGAAGATCAGGATCTGCTTCGTCGAACAACAGACGCCTATTTTGATCGAGCGATTGAGCTTGTTTCACCAGAACAAGGAGAAACCGCTACTGAACAACAACGCAGAGATGCTGCGACACTGTCATCGCTTGCCATGTATGAGCTCGCTACTCAGGAAGACACAGAGTTGATCGCGGATGTGATTAATGATCGAACACCCGAAGAAATCTATGCCTTGGTTGATTCACTAGAATTTAATAACGATACCAATCTATTCACTAATCCTTGGCCAGGCCCATCGGCAGATACGCGTGTGTTTTCAGCCACAGGTTTGGTTATGCGGCTGAGCGAGACTCCGACCACTGAGCAAACTGATGCACTGACTCTTGGTGTTTTCTATCAGCTATCGGGCGATGATTATCCCGCTAGTGAGCCACTAGAACAGCAATTTGCCTCGGTCATAACTCGTAACTGGACTGGTACGGGTGAATCCCATGATGAAGCAACCGACCGAATCGCGGGTGTACTGGGAACTAGTCAGGGTAGAGACTTGTTAGCATACAACGAAAATATTCCGGCTAGTGATCGTCTAACAATGTTGCAGTTGTTCGCTGATAATGCCGACTGGGATGCCGATATGCTGCGCTCCCACGACGGTAACGGCTGGACCAATCCAACGGTAATGACGGCTTATGCGCAGCCGATAGCCCAAGATTATGCTGATTTACTGGGAGACGATCCCATTTCGCTGGAAGGCTTTTCGTTGCACAACACGATAGGTTTTGCGATTGGCTTGCCCGTTGATGAAAATCTTCGAGGCACTGCCGAAGAAATCGCGGCCGGTGAAGCAAATGCTTATACCGAAAACAGTGTGATTGTGGACGCCGTTGCCAGTTCTATTCAGGAATTTGCAGGACAGGGCAATACCCCTGAGGTGACGGTATTGCCTGTGATGTTTTCCGATGGCAATTCACCACCTCGAGTGGTGCCTTTATTTCGTGTCACCGTTGGAGAAAACGAACACTATGTTGATGCCGCTGGTGGTGTGTACGATGACTTTAATGAATGGGAAACTGAGTCTGAGCTACCCTCTGGCAATTTCACCTATCCCACAGATGGTCACCTAACGGTTGACGCTGAGGGTGTAGTTGAGTTATCCAGCGACAATACGCCGAAGACCATTGATACCACGGGCGAACGCGTGGCTAATTGGTTGGATACCGGTGCTCAGGTGGGTGGTTTGGTTGCTGGCGGCGTGCTCATTGTTGGCACCGGTGGTGCGGCGACACCATTTGTAGTTGGGGTCGCTGTGGCCTCTGGTGGATGGACGGCTTATAGAGCAGCAGATAGATTGGCCACTTCCGTGGATCGCGGTAGAAGTATTGATCCAATTAATGACGCAAATGCACGTGGCGACTGGCTGGATTTTGCCACTGGAGTTCTGGGTGTTGCAGCAGCCGGCGGCCAAGTACTTAATGCCACAAGCAGAGGGGCTCGAGGCGCCGGGTTAGTTAGAGGTTTGAGCGGTGCGGCTGAAGTGGCTGATACCGCTGCAACTGTTAATGATGCGCATACCCTAATCACCGAATGGGACAATTTAAGCGCTAGCGACAGGGCTTTGTTAGCAGTATCTATTGCCTTCTGGGGAGCTGAACGGATTGCTCCATCTGCTACCGGACCAGATGCAACCATCGACAATGCCGTCACCGTAGATGAAGACGGCAACGTGACTGTGAATCCGTTGGCTGAAGATGCGCCGGACTGGGCGGTTGCGATGGCCGATGGTGCCACCATTCCTGATTTCATCCCAATAGAAAATTATGTTGCCAGTGCGCGCACCATTGACGGTGGCTTACCGGCACTGGTTGCCAGTGCTGAAGCCAGTGGGCGCTTACCTGAGCTTATCGAAAGCGGAGCATTGACAAGAAATGATCTTCAGTACCTAAGGATCACTGGGGCAATTGATGGCGATGCTGCTAGAGCTGCGGTTAGTGCAAGAGATGCCACGAGCCCCGATACCGATGAAACTACCTTGCGATTTGCTGATGATGACATGGACAGCTTCAATGTCGCCGCCAATAGCGCACTGCCCAATACCACTTACGAGTGGGGCAACTACGCGTGGACTACCGATGAGTTTGGTCGGGTGAGTAGCGTGGAAGGTGAAATTGAGCTGGAGACGATTGGACGTAACGACTCAACATTGCAAACGGCAATTGGAAACGAAGGGCTCGAATACGACGTTGGATTTCATATTGTTGCCGATCGATTTGGTGCGCCCATCAATCGTCTGAATGTGGTCCCGGGCAACGGTCAGCGCATACCGGGAGACTCTGTACCGAACCTCAATGGCAGTGCGTGGAGGATTTTCGAAAATCAAATGGCAAAGATTGCGGCGGCAGCCGAATCTGATCCAGATTTAAGCCCTCCAGAGATAAATATCACCATGGAGTACAATGACGGTAACACGTCAGCTCGACCGGATAGGTTTGTGGTTCAGTGGAGAACTGACTCAGACGCCGCCTGGGTTCGAACTGTTTTTGATAATAAGTTTGAAGCGCCTGCGAATAGCAATGAATAACCCAGAAACCATCACGCTCAATACCAATGTGGTTAAGGAAGTGGCCAAGAGTGTGTCGGAGCCTTGGGAAAGAATCGTTGTGCACTATGAAGTGCTCGATTCGAACGACAACTTGGTTCAGAATGAACTTACGATTATTGTTCAAAAGGGTGTAGACAACAAGCACAGCGTGACCAACTTTGTGCTGTCGGATCAGGCAAAGGCTGCTCTATTAAAATTGCGTGATAAAAACACGTCAGAGTCAGGAGATAAGTGGAACACTTGTGTTCTGATTATTGACCCACCAGGAAAATTCAAATTCGATTTTTCCTACGACGCCCCAAAGATACTCAATGGTATTCTCGACGAAGACTATAAGTTCTACAGTAAATACCTACCTCATTATTTGGAAGAGAAAGGGCTCCAAGAGTAGACCCTCCCTACTGGTAATGCCTGCGATTCTTAGTCTAGAAACACAGCGTCGCATAACTGATCGAACTTGTCGCTGTTTGTGAGCAGTGCATCTTTGACGGCTGATAGAGGAGAACCATTGATTCTTGAGTCGCCATCCATGAGGCGTCTGTTTCGGGCCGTGAACACCCATTCCCCATCTTCTCGGTAGCCCTTCATACGGCCTATTAGTGTCAGGGTGGAACCCTGCTTGGCGATGATTTCATACACTGCAGTACCAGATAGTGATTTATCTACGGTTCGTCCTTCGCGGCCACCTTCGCACTGATCTTGCCAATCGAAAGGGTTTAATCGCGTTACATAGTCCTCGTGTATCACCGCGTTCGCTGAGTAGGTAACGAGTTGGTCATCGTAGATTACGATTGGTGGGCTTCGCTCGATATCGATCTTGGAAAGCTCAATGGATTTGCTTAAGCGTTCGTGTATGGCTGCATGTATAGCACTTTGGGACGGCCCCCCCACGCCGAACCGGTTTGCCAAAAAGGCACCGGTGAGTAGGATTACCAGCAGGGCTACAAGCAGATACTTTTTCATTGGAAGAGAATTCTAACGAAGCCTCTATAAAAATTCCTGTAATAATCCACTGCTATTGATTCAAGTGGGTGAGCGTTCGGCCCACCCGGCAAAAATTTGTTCCAGCACCACGACAACGTAGTAGAGCAATATCCCCATAAAGGCTAGCGCGATGAGTACGGCGAACATAAGTGGGTAGTCAGAGTTGATTTTGCCACTGTCAAAGAGATGGCCCAGGCCACGACCGTGGGGTTCGATGATCTCAACCAGATTGGTACCGATAAACGCTAGTGTCACCGCCACTTTCAAAGCTCCAAAAAATTCCGGCAACGTTTTAGGCAGTGCGATTTTTCGAAATATCATAAAGCGCGATGCACCCAGCGCTCTTAATATGTCGCGATACTCCGGTTCCAGAGTGCTTAAGCCAATCGATACGGAAACAGCAATGGGGAAAAAAGAAATCATAAAGGCCATTAATATGGTGTTTAAGTTATGTTCTCCGACAAACATCAGCGCGATGATCGGTACAACCGTGGCTTTGGGAATAGCATTAAAGCCAACCAACAGTGGATACAATCCGTCGCGAATACCTCGAGACATTCCCATCAGCAAACCGACAAAGGTACCAAATAAAACCGCTAAGGCTAATCCGGCTATGGTGCGCCACAGGGTTTGCCAACCGTAGATGGCGAACAGGTGTTTGTACTGCCAAAAGGCTGGCCAGATATCCGATGGTGAGGCCATTTTATAGTTAGGCCATTGATTGACCCACACCAGTAATTCCCACAGCAGCAGAAAAACCACTATGGCGAATAACGGAATAAGTACTCGGCGGATACTCATGAGCTTGTGCTCAACGCGTTAGCCGTTTTGCCTTGAGCGATTTGTATTTGTTGGCGCAAAATCGCTAACATATCTGAAGCTTCAGGAGTGTAGAGGTCTTCAAGGCTGCGCTCATCGGGCATCTCAACCGGCAACACATACTGAGCATGAGCTGGGCGCCCGGATAATACAATCACCTCATCGGCTAGAAAGATACTTTCTCTTAAATCGTGAGTAATCAGAAGTGCTGTGAAGGGTTCTTCGGCGCGAAGCGTATGCATGGTTTGCCACAGATCTTCACGCGTGAATGCGTCGAGTGCACCAAAAGGTTCATCGAGAATTAACACTTCCGGTTTGTGCACCAGTGATCGGCATAACGAGGCGCGTTGACGCATACCGCCAGATAATTCCGAAGGGCGCTTATCCTCAAAGCCTTCTAAGCCCACCAATGCTAATAAATACCGAGCTCGCTCTTCTTGCTCGCGAACGGGCATCTTCCCGGCAACGATCTCCAAAGGGAGCATGACGTTTTTTAATATTGATCGCCATTCTAGTAACACAGGGTTTTGAAAAGCCATGCCGACGGTGGCCCGAGGACTAACCACCCGCTCACCGTGCAACCACACTTCGCCGGTATCCGGTTTCATTAGGCCAGCGATCAATCGTGTCAGAGTTGATTTGCCACAGCCGGAAGGTCCGACTACCGCTGAGAATTGGCCTTCTGCAATGCTTAGACTCAACTCATCCAGCACAGGCAACGGACCCGTTGCTGTGCTAAATGTGTGTGAGACAGACTTAAGTTGAATCAATGCAGATTCGGTGATCGAATCTGCATGATCATTATCAGGCATCAAAACGCCGTCTTACTGAATTTTGAAGTTTCCTTCGGGAAGGTACGCATCAGTAAAGTATAACGCTTTATCTGGTGCGTTTTTAAACTCATAGTTTTTTCCCAATTGCTCAATAGCGGCATCCATGCGTGCGTCATCAATGCCCCCCATGCCGTTGGCCAGTGTGTAGTCGGTGCGAACGTTGGCATCGATGGCGAGCTCAAGCCGGCGTTGTTCTAATGCAATATCGGCTGCTGGATTGCGTGCACCGACGGCTTTCGCTCCCATGGCAGGATCTGCCATTACGTCGACCCAGCCAGAAGCGACCGCTGATAAAAACCCCTTAACAACATCCGGAGTCGCTTCAGCAAATTCGGTATTGACGATGATCGCATTGCCATACAGATCTAAGCCGTGATCAGCCATTAAGATCACTGAGATATCGTCCTCTGGAACGCCCAGACGAACTAAGTTTAGATACGACGAAAATGAAAAGCCTGTAATTGCGTCGACTTTGCCTTCTGCCAGCATCGGTTCGCGAGTGGGGAACCCAACTGGCTCAACGGTGATTTTAGACATATCAATACCTGCTGCTACCGAAAAGGCTGGAAATTGTGCCCAAGCACCATCCGGCGGTGGAGCACCCAACACCCGACCTTCAAGATCTTTTGGGGAGCTCACACCCTGAGATTTACGACCCACCACGGCAAACGGTGGTTTGTCATAGACCATCATGATGGCGGTCACTGGTGCACCCGGATTTTGATCAAGAAACTGAATCAGTGAGTTGATGTCTGCAAACCCTAGTGGAAATGCGCCAGTGGCCACTTTAGGAATTGCCGCTAGGGATCCCTGGCCAGCTGAGACTTCGACGTCCAGATCGGCCTTCGCAAAGTGTCCATTGTCGATGGCTGCGAAAAACGCTGCTGAGGGTCCTTCAAACTTCCAGTCTAGTGCAAATGGAATTTTCGTTGACGCTGTGGCCAAGGTGGACGCGCCCAGTAGCAGTGCGGAAGTTAACGCAACTTGCCCAAGCCTTTTCGATCGTTTGATCGAATTAGCCAGGGTCGTGAGTCGATGTAATTTCATATCAGTAGTCTTCTAATTAGATGGATAGGCATGCCAAGGGGTGGCGTGGATACTGCCCCATATGCGCTCAGGTGGTTTTTCGGAGATTAAAAATCAAACACTTTTCTAGTATGCCTATCCAGCGGGCGAGGAGTCTGCTCAGAAATGGTGCATGTCAATGGGGTGACGCTCTTTGATAAGTCAATAGCGCCCTACAACTGACCTAACTGAGTGTTGTTAGACTCGCCGAACGTCCTGACCGAGCCTCCGCTACGGTCGAATAAATTCCAACTGCCGAGCCCAAGGCGCCAGTAGCCCCTGCCAATGGAGGTTGGCCAGGCCGCCACCAACAGCCAGTT
>JAHQVR010000358.1 GCA_019634245.1 Gammaproteobacteria bacterium | reverse complement strand
TCGTTACCCCGATTCACCCAGCAAAACATTGCTGCCAATAAATCCGTCGTCGACGCCATCGAACAATTAGCCGATTCAAAACAATGTACGCCCGCCCAGATCGCATTAGGCTGGCTACTGGCTAAAGGTAACGACATCGTCCCGATACCGGGCACGAAGCGGGTTAAGTATCTAGAGCAAAATGTCGACTCGACCAATATCGAACTGGCAGCAAATGAACTTGCAGCACTCGATGAGCGAACCTCAGCGATAGCCATAGCGGGTGAACGGTACACCGAAGAAGGCATGAAGGGAGTAAATGCGTAGTTCGGTTTGCTAAGACATCCGGCCAGAATAACACCAGCTTCAGCCCACAACACATCCAGCAGGCTAACGCCAGTATCAGCCCTTTGAAGCAGCCTGCCAGGAAAGCGCTAATTTCGACTCATTAGAGTGTCAGGCCAGATTAATTCGTAGTTCGGCACTCTAAAACACCCTGTCGGGTAGATACATCTGTTACGCAAACGATGAACCTATTATGTTCTCGATGCTTCGAATTCCGCCCACACTTTTTCAAGCTTTTCGATATTAAAGCCGGGTTCTCGCGCTGGCCCTAACACTATCGATTCGCTTTTAATAACCGTTTCAATACTTTGTTTCAGTACAGGTATAACCTCATCGGGGATCACAAGCGCTCCGTGACGGTCTGCGTGTATTAACTCATTTTCGGCAACACGCATTCCAAGAATATTTACATCCGTTCCTATATCAACCACATGCACAAATCCATGACTAGGCCCAATGGATCCGGCCAGAATTGGAAACCCCTCATCAATCACGTCAAGATCACGCATGACACCGTTGGTAACAGCGCCACTTAAACCCAAACCTTTGTGCACAGCAACATGGACTTCACCCCACCAACCTGCAATGCAATTGGGATAATCGACATCCTCAACCACGGCCGCCGTCGGCCCATCACCAGCAGCCATCGAGTGAAAGTAGGACATTCGCCTAGCCCTAATCACATCTGTCGGTTCATTTGGTGGTGCGAGCCCGGAAATTCGTGCCGTGCGTGCAAACCCGACGATGGCTGGATCTCCTGGCTTGGAATGTTGCATCGTTCCGCGTGTGAATCGATTAAACCCACGCTGCCCTTGAGCGACTTCAATGGCGTTACACACAGTTGGCGTATCCACAGAGCGCAGTAAACTCAGCAAACTATCGTCAAGAGGCGTGTGTGTCATAGTCGTTCCCATTATTTTAGAGTCACTAGTTGTCGTGAATGATTAATCACCGGGTAGAGTCTGGACCGTTTTTAGAATCTGCAGGATATGCTTTGCGGCAAAACAACCTGGAATTCCGTCGCAAACAGTTACAAAACCGCTGCAAAACCACCGCAAACAGCTGCAAAACCGCTGAGTTAAATACCATGAGTCAACCGGCTCGGATCCGGATTTACGCATTGAGCCAATCACGCAAAGCCTCATTTGTTGCATCAGGCTGTTCAAGCGTGGGTAAATGTCCGGCCTTTTGCACCACTATCAGCTGCGCGTGCGGCATAAGTTCACACATCCTTTCATGGGTAGCTACCGGGCACAGCCGATCTTCAGCCCCACATAGCACTAGACTTGGAACGGAAACGCTTCTTAATACATCAGACTGATCATGACGATATTGAACAGCATTACTTTGATCCACAAAAACTCGAGGGCCGAGGGTTTCAGCCATAGCCATGCAAAGATCCAGTATTTGCGTCAACCTGGGTCCGCCATACAGGTAGTTGGGTTTCATTTCATCTCGCATAACAGAATTCAACTGACCATTAAGAACTTTCTTCACCTGTGCCTCACGCACCGCTGCATTTTCAGGCGCATCCGGCAGCGGATTAGTATCCATCAAGGCTAAACGGCTAATACGTTCTGGCGCTTGACGTACCATCTCCATGGCGACGATTCCACCCATGGACAGACCGGCTAGCGCAAATCTGGCCGGTGCATGCTTCAGTACCCGCTGCGCCAATCCAGCTATGGTGTTTTCCCCCACTAAAGGCGACACCAAAATCGGATGACTACAGGAAAATGTGGACACTTGTGGCAGAAACAGTCTCGCATCACACATCATTCCGGGCAATAACAACAACGGCTCTTGCATTACAAATAACAACTCCAACTCTTCGATACATTTAGATCCGTTAAAAGCGAAAACTCAATCGGCCACCTGCGCAGTCCAGTTCGACGGTATTCTTGCGCTGCCCCGAATGATCAGTTCACTATCGATTTCAATTCGCCCAGGAGGCGAGCTACCGTCTTCCACCATCCCAAGTAGCATGTCGAGTGTTGCATCAACCATGCGACCCGCAGGCTGTCGTAGGGTGGTCAAATTAAACGTGGACCAGGCTGCCATAGCGACATCGTCATAACCCACGACCGACACATCACCCGGTACATCTAATTTCAACTCGTCTCGCAATGTTTCTAGAACCGCAAAAGCCATATGGTCGTTACCTACAAAAATCGCATCTGGCTTGGTCCGCCCGGCAAATAGTTTCCTGGTTTCGTGCTGCGCAACAGTTCTCCGATAGTGGCAATCCACCACCTGCAGCGGTGTTAACCCAGCCTCTGACAGTCCTTTTAAAAATCCCGCTTGACGCTCCCGGCCATTCAGTGACTCTCGCCAACCGGCAAGATGAGCAATATTGGTATGTTCTCCAGCGACAAGAAATTCTGCCGCCAGCCTTCCACCTTTAAAATTAGCAGCGGTTATGGAAGGCAGGCTTTGATCTTCCTGACCACGATTAAACAGAACAAACGGTATGCCGTAATCCTGCAGTCGTTGTGTGAGCTCGTTGGACATACTGACAGAGGCGAGAATAATTCCATCAATCTGTTGGGCCAAGAGATCCTCGACGACAGAGTCTACCTCCTCAGCCATATTCATTGCGAAGAAGGTCACTAAATGATAGCCACGCCGGCGAAAGGCCTCGGAAAAACGCTCCACAGCATCTGCATAAAACGGATTTTTCATGTAGGCCAGTACAAGCCCTATCGTTCTTGATCGACCCGTATTTAAGGATCGAGCCAACGTATTGGGAAGATAGCCTAGCTCTTCGGCCGCTTGCTGTACTCGCACCACCTTATCGGCAGAGACATTCGAACCCGGTGTGAACACACGGCTCACAGTCGGTTGGCTAACGCCGGCCTTTTCAGCTACTTGCGCAGCGGTTACCCGTTGATTCCGCATAATCAGCTTATCGAATCTCAGTACCGAAGCCGGTCACCGCTATCCGGATCGAACAGATATAGGTGGTCTGCGTTGAGCGATACACTAACAACATCACCTTGTTCTTTGCGTAGATGTCGATCTCCCTTTGCAATCACTCGTTGATTTCCCCATTGCACCGTTAGCAAAGTTGCTTCTCCGGTATTTTCAAACGCATAAATATCGACATCGATTCCACCCTGACCTTTTTCAGCTATCAACATATCGTCAGCACGTACTCCCAAAATTACGGAAGTTCGGTCTTCGGTGCTCAATTCCACCAATCGTGTACCACCAGTTGTGACAAATGCACCGTCTTGTACAGACCCATGGATCAAATTCATGGCTGGAGAACCAATAAACCCTGCCACAAACACATTAGCAGGATCGTTGTAAATTTCATCGGGTGTACCCAGCTGCTGAATAACACCATCACGCATCACAGCCACCCGATCGGCCAGCGTCATGGCTTCAATTTGATCGTGGGTGACATATACCGTGGTGACTTTGAGTTCACGGCTAAGATGTTTTAACTCAGCACGCATCGTTACCCGGAGCTTGGCATCTAAGTTGGATAATGGCTCATCCATCAGAAACACTTTTGGGGTTCTTACAATGGCTCGGGCCAACGCTACTCGCTGCCTTTGGCCACCAGACATAGCTTTTGGCTTTCTGTCTAAATACTCCGTTAGCTCCACTTGCTGTGCGGCTTTTTCCACTCGGGGTCGAATCTCTGCTTTTGGGGTTCCTCGCACCTTCAATGGGTAGGCAATATTGTTATAAATAGTCATATGAGGATACAAACCATAATTCTGAAAGACCATCGCCACATCTCGATCTTTAGGTAGATCATTATTAACAAGCCGATCGCCAATCAGAATTTCACCCTCGGTTGGCTCTTCCAGCCCTGCAATCATACGCATGGTGGTAGTTTTCCCACACCCTGAGGGACCCAGAAGTACTAAAAATTCTTTGTCTTTGACATGCAAAGACTGATTGTTAACCCCTACAAAGTCGCCCCAGCGCTTCGTAAGATTCTTCAATACAACTTCGGCCACTAGCGCACGGCTCCCATAGTCATACCTTGCACAAAATATTTGCGTATCATTAATGCAAGGACAAACATCGGCAACATAATAATAATGCCGGCGGCACTAAGTAAGTTCCACAAATCGCCTTCTTCACCTTTAAAAAGTGCCAGCCCTATCGGTAGTGTCACTGCGTTTTTATTCGTCAATATCAGCGCAAATAAAAACTCATTCCACGCAATAATGAAACAGAATATGCCTGAAGTAAGCAACCCCGGTGCAGCCATGGGCAATACGATGTTGCGAATCACCTGCAAGCGCGATGAACCATCAACCATCGCTGCTTCTTCAGTATCCATGGGAATTCCATCGATAAATCCCTTGATCATCCATATCGCAAATGGCATAACGATCGCGAGATTCACAAGAATCAGCCCAACTCGCGTATCAAGTAACCCCACATCGCGGAACATTACAAAGAAAGGCAGGATAATAACAACGGCGGGTACGAATTGAGTCGCCAATATGGTTACCAGCATAGCCGTTTCACCTCTGAGTCGAAATCGACTAAAGGAGTAGGCAGCCATTGTGGCAATAGGGATGGCAAACAGTACAGTCACGAACGCCACTATCGTCGAATTGATCAACTTATCCCCCAACGAATAAGGCGCATCGAAAACCACTGAAAAATTCTGGATAGTGGGTGAGAAAAACAGTTTTAGTTGATAAACATCTACATGAGTTTTGAATGCGGCTAAAAAGATCCAAAATATGGGCACCAACATGATAAAGGTAGCCATCAATATCAGCGCCAATTGAACCACTTTCCATACTTGTTGATTATTCATTATCGACGCATCTTCAGTTTTTGCGAAACACGAATTTCGCATAGGCGTAGGTGAGAAAAATCATCGGAATGACCATTAACCAAGCAACTGAACCGGCATAGCCAATCTGACCATACTTCATGCCATTAAAATAGATGTAGTGGCTTAGGGTTTGTGTGGCCGTTCCAGGGCCTCCATTAGTTAACATAAATATTTGATCAAAGGTTTTTAAACTGAAGATCGTTTTTAAGATAATTACAACAGCCAATACAGGCAGTAGTTGTGGCAACGTTATATCTCGAAATACACGCCAGCCACCGGCACCATCGACTTGAGCTGCCTCCAATGTATCTTGAGGTATGCTGGACAACCCGCCGATCAACACGAGTGTCAAAAACGGAATCCATCCCCACACGTCAGCCATAACACAAACGGAAAACGCTAAAACAGGATCGGCTAACCAGCTAACGTC
>JAHQVR010000357.1 GCA_019634245.1 Gammaproteobacteria bacterium | reverse complement strand
TTTAAAATGAGTAACAGTGAACGCCCGTTGAATCAGCAATTTTACGCTGACTGGATTCGCGGCGATTCCGGTGCCGACAGTTATAAAGTCGGTTACGAACCCCAATACTGGATTTCTGATAAAACGTATGTGTTTGGCGATGCCAGTTTGCTCACCTCGAAAGATACGTTTATTGACCAGCAACGAAATTTATTTGCAGGTGTGGGTATCCAGTTAATCAATTCCAACACACAGAACTTGTATGCCGAAGTCGGTACTGGACAAACCTCAACCAAATTCGCTGCCATCTCTACCGGTACGCAACTATCAGGCTCAGATGCAGCCCGTATTGCCGCGTGTGCACCGAACGCAAACTTAAACGTGGCAGGCATTGATTCCTGTACGCAGGATTCCAACACAACTGTTGCGCGCATCGGCGCAACTCAAATATTAACCGATTATTTTAAACTGGAGCTCGATGGCGACTATGCAACATCCGGCGATGTTGATCAGACCACCGCCGAGGCCGGGCTGTCTCTGAGAATGGTAGGTGGAGCGCTCAAATACACCTATCGATTGCGCAACACCGAAGTCAAAGGGCAAGAAGATGTCGATACGACCGATTCGTTTGTATCGTATTCATACAATTTTTGAATTCAACATGACAACCGTGCAGCTGCCATCAAATACCCCAGTGATTTGAAAAACTGGTTAGTTGCTCATAAGTGCTAACTGGCAACCGATAGTTTGCCTTTGCTCTTGTTAGCCACGCGATCGATTGCTTCGACCAGTAATCGTTTCGCTTCGGCAACATCACCCCAATGTTGAATTTTGACCCATTTGTCTGGCTCAAGGTCTTTGTAGTGTTGGAAAAAGTGCTCTATTTGCGCTCGAGATATCATCGGCAAATCTTCATAGGACCGCACGCTTACGTACCGGTGTGACATTTTTTCCGACGGTACGGCAATCAGTTTTTCATCCTGGCCACCATCATCTTCCATCACCAACACACCAATAGGCCGGCAATTTATGACTGCACCTGGCATGATTGGCCGGGTATTGCAAATCAGCACATCGGTTGGGTCGCCATCTGCTGAGAGTGTGTGCGGCACGAACCCATAGTTGCCTGGGTACCGCATTGGCGTATAAAGGAAACGGTCAACGAACATGGCGCCAGAGGCTTTATCCATTTCATATTTAATCGGCTCACCGCCGACGGGGACTTCTACAACAACGTTAATGTCGTCCGGTGGGCGGTTGCCCAGAGGAATTTGATCGAGTTTCATTTTTTGTATGGTTATAAGGCCAAATTGTCAGCCTTGCTGTGCAAGATCGCCGCCATAGCGCTAAACATTGAGCCCACCTGGCTGAAAATTTACTGCCGTTGGGCACCATTCAAGAATGAATTATGTGCCCTTGGCCCGATCAATGGCTTCAACTAACAATTGTTTCGCTTTTGCCGATGAGCCCCACTCGTGCACCTTAACCCACTTGTCTGGCTCCAAATCCTTATAGTGCATGAAAAAATGCTCGATCTGTTCGCGCGTAATCGTCGGCAAATCAGTGTAATCATGGATATTTTCGTAACGTCGGGTTAATCGGACTGACGGGACGGCGATGAGTTTTTCATCCTGACCACCATCATCTTCCATGACCAGCACACCAATCGGTACACAATTCACTACGCCACCGGCAATAATGGCTCTAGTGTTACAAATGAGCACGTCAATCGGGTCACCGTCTTCTGACAATGTATGCGGAACAAACCCGTAATTGCCGGGGTATCGCATGGGTGTGTACAGGAAGCGATCAACCACCAGCGCACCAGAGGCTTTGTCCAGCTCATACTTGATTGGCTCTCCACCAATTGGCACTTCGACAATCACATTGATGTCGTCCGGCGCATTATGGCCAATAGCAATCTTTTCAAGATTCATAATTCATATAAACGGGTTATGGATACTTTCACGCAATATTATGCTTCAAAAGATCGTGCAGCGTTAATAACGTTGGTCACATCAGAATAGACAAAGGGCCTCAAAAGGCCCTTTGTTTTTCAATCGGCAGTGTTTCAAAGCCAATATAACAATATTTACTGCTAAACCGCCTTATTCAAACACACGTCCTGTGATCAATTGAATAAGGCTTGGTCATCTCTTATAAGATTGGCGCGATAACCAGACTGACAATTGCCATGACGTTGATCAGGATATTCATCGAAGGACCCGATGTATCTTTGAACGGGTCGCCAACTGTGTCGCCAATAACCGCCGCTTCGTGAACGTCTGAGCCTTTGCCACCCAGGTTCCCTTTCTCTACGAATTTCTTCGCATTGTCCCAGGCACCACCTGCATTGGCCATCATAAGTGCCAACAACACACAACCAAGCAATGCACCGGCAAGCATGCCACCCAGCGCTTCAGCACCGATGATCAACCCAACCACCGGCGGCGCTGCAACGGCGATACAACCAGGCAAGATCATTTTCTTCAATGCTGCTGTTGTGGCTATGTCAACGCAACGATCGCTATCAGGCTCAGCATTTCCTTCTTTCAAGCCAGGAATTTCTTTGAACTGACGACGAATCTCTTCGATCATTTCCATTGCCGCATCACCGACCGCTGTCATAGTGATTGCAGCAATCAGGAATGGTAACAATCCACCGATAAACAAGCCAATCAGTACCATCGGGTTGGATAACTCTAACGAGAAACTGTCGCGCGTTGCGTTCATGGTCTCCACAAAGGCTGCGATGATGGCAAGCGCTGCCAGCGCTGCTGCACCAATGGCAAAACCTTTACCAATTGCCGCTGTGGTGTTACCCACTTCGTCCAGTCCGTCAGTAATTTTACGAGTGTCTTCACCCAGTCCAGCCATTTCCGCAATACCACCTGCGTTATCGGCTACCGGGCCGTAGGCATCAAGTGCCATGGTCATACCAACCGTTGCCAGCATGCCTACCGCGGCGATACCCACTCCGTATAGGCCGGCTACCGAGGTTGATATAAAGATGATCATGCAAATGGTCAGCAGTGGAACAACAACAGACTCCATACCTACCGCCAATCCGGTGATAATGACGGTTGCGCTACCAGTTTTGCCTGATTCTGCAATACGTCGAACCGGCCCCATGGCAGTGTAGTACTCAGTGACCAACCCAATAATAACGCCACCTGCGGTTCCGGCTACAATCGCCCACCAGATGCTCAGGGAAAGACCCAGCAGAAGTACTACCAGCAATGCCGCTACCACCAGCGCGACGGCTGAAATCTGGTGGCCAAGACGCAAGGCTTTTTCCGGTGCCTCTGAGGATTTCGAACGCACGATATATATACCTAGAATGGAGCACAACAAGCCAACACTGGCCAGTGCTAATGGCATAAACATTAACGCGCCTCGATCACCATTACCCAATGCTTCAACACTGTCCGGACCGGTGAGAATCAGCGTCGATGCGATCGCTATGGTTGCGATCATCGAACCACAGTAAGACTCGAATATGTCTGACCCCATACCGGCAACATCGCCGACATTATCACCAACATTATCGGCGATAACGCCTGGGTTACGTGGGTCGTCTTCAGGTATGCCTGCTTCGAGCTTTCCAACCAGATCGGCGCCAACATCGGCCGATTTTGTGAATATGCCACCACCAACACGCGAGAACAGCGCAACACTTGATGCGCCCATTCCAAAGCCATGAATAGCATGCACACTATCCGGGTCGCCAGCAAAGATAAAGTACAGCAAACCCAGGCCGAACAGACCCAGAGCTGCAACACACAGCCCCATGATCGAGCCGCCAAAAAATGCAACGGTTAGCGCTTCCGCCTCGCCTTTTTCATGAGCGGCCAACGTTGTTCTGACGTTAGCTTTGGTTGCCGAGAACATGCCCAGGTAACCCGCACCAGCAGAACAGGCAGCACCGACCACAAAGGATAATGTTGTGCCAAATCCGACGAAGATCAGGAGTAGAACCACCAAAACGCCGGCAAAAATGCCCAACATTTTGTATTCTCGATGCATAAACACCATGGCACCCGAATGAATGGCATCGCCAATCGATTTGATTTTACCGTCACCCTCTGGGTAAGCCACCAGCATCCGGTAAATGACAAAGGCAACAAACAACCCTCCACAGCCGAGAATAATCGGCAATAGTCCGCTCCAACCCATTTAAGAAGTCCTCTAGTTAGTTCTTGGTTTTACAATCGGACAATTGTAACGCAAAGTGATGTAAGACTCGATAGGTAGAAACCTTATTTTGCGTACAGACAGCTTCTACAGACCACCTACAGCCCTATGCTTTTGCCGATTCAGCCCAATCGAGTCAAAATCGAGCTCATATCACGCCAACCATCGAAAATCCAGGAGAGTTGCTCTTGAACACGCAGATTTACCATTTAGCTAACCCGACAGATGCCAGCAAACTACGAACCGGTGACAACTACCGTGCACCATCGCTCGACAGCGAAGGCTTTATTCATTGCTGTACCGGCACACAATTACCAGGTGTTATTCAGCGATACTACATTGATGCTGTAAATCTGGTTCTGTTACACATTAATGCTGATCTGCTTACCCATCAGCCGGTATATGAAAATACGGTGGGCGGTACTGAGCTGTTCCCGCACGTGTATGGCGAAATTAACGCAACAGCGGTGCAAAACGCTATAACCGTAGACCAATCGATGCTGGCCCGAGTTGCCGCCAGCGAACACTATCAACCATAAGCTCACTCAAACCATAAGCTCACTCGTTCAACAACGGAACAGGAAACCTGCCATGGCAGAGATCAAACTCAGTAAGGAGCGCAAGGCGCGCATTGTACCGCTTGTCCAGGACTATTTTAAAACCAAGCTTGACAGCGATATAGGGCAATTTGATGCTGAATTTTTGCTCGACTTTTTCAGCGAAGAAGTTGGTGTGTATTACTACAACCAGGCTATTGCTGATGCACACCAACTATTGCACAGGGAAATTGATACTGTGTCGGAGCATTTACTTGAGCTCGAAAAATGGACGGTACCCGATCGTTAACAATTCACACGGCAACATTAATAAACTGTGTAAGCATGCGCTGTGTAATGTCGACAAGGTAGCTCGCAGCACCTACAATCAACCGTTTATCGCCATGAAGCGCGCCGGATAAACCTGATGGAAAGTTTACTCAATATTGAAAATCTGTTAACGCTTGGCGCACTGATTGTGCTCCAGGCTGTACTGGGGTTTGACAACCTGTTGTATATATCACTTGAATCAAAACGTGCGCCGGCACATCAACAGGCGTGGGTTCGTAAAATGGGAATTGGTCTTGCCGTTGCACTGCGAATTGTGATTCTGTTTGCGCTGATGTCATTGCTTGAATACGTAAAAGATCCCATTTTCAATATTGACTTTAAAGGCGTAATTGAAGGTGTGTTCAATTTACACAGCATTATTGTTCTTGTCGGTGGTGTATTTATTATTTACACCGCGACCAAAGAAGTGATGCACATGATGCGCATTGAAGATGATCATGCCGAAGACACCAAACCAAAATCAGTGGCCATGGTTATATTCTGGATTGTCATGATGAACGCCATTTTTTCGTTTGATTCAATTCTGAGTGCAATGGCCTTGACAGATGTATTCTGGGTTATGGCAGCAGCGATAATTATTGGCGGGATTCTAATGATCTGGTTGGCAGAGCGTGTGTCCACGTTCTTGGAACGCAACCGCATGTACGAGGTGTTGGGGCTGTTCATACTGTTCGTGGTTGGCATCATGCTCCTTTCAGAGGGCGGGCATCTTGCCCACTTGCATTTGTTCGGCAATCCAATTATAGCGATGAGTAAAACAACGTTCTACTTTGTCATTGCCGTGCTGGTATTCACCGATATCGTACAATCGCGTTATCAGAAAAAATTGTTGGCGAAGGCTGCCAGAAACACAGCAAACAAAGTTCACGCTTGAAACAAACGGACACTGCCCGAAGGTACCTGAGTTAAATTGCGCCGCCCTGCGCTGCGCATGTATTAGTCGGTGTTACCAGCCATAGTCGTGAGTGAATTCTTCGTCTTTTTCGATGGCGCGAAGAGTCACGACTTCAGTATCAGTCAAGGCGCAATTCGGATTGGAGTCGTG
>JAHQVR010000356.1 GCA_019634245.1 Gammaproteobacteria bacterium | reverse complement strand
TTTCCACAGCCACTGGGGCCGAGCACAGACAGTATCTCTCCCTGTTTTAGAGTAAATGAGACATCCTTTAACGCATGTACCGCCTCTCCTGCAGGGGTATAAAAGGTCATATTGAGATTATCGGAAACAAGATCGCTCATAGAAAATTAACCAAGGATGCTAAGGCAGGTTTTAACAGACTCCAATCATAGCGCTTTCGTTCGCTTCACGGGAAACGATGGTGCTACACAATGATGCCTTCTGGACCCAGATAGGGCGTCAGGTTCGGTGCCGAACACTCCGCAGGCTTGCTGCGATGATGTTGCCTATCAGCTCGTAGTCCGACACGGAAATACTCAAAGGAATTCGAATGTCGAATAATTCACTGAGAATTTGTTTCGATCTAGGTAGATCGCCAGCGTCCAAGTAGTGCCAGCTGTCAAAACGACTCGTATACCCGTGGGGTTCAGGAGCACCAAACCACTTGATCGATACACCATGTTGTGCACAGGTATCCACAAAAGTTTGTGCGTCGGAATTGTCAAGATCCTCTACTAAAAACTGCAGCGAACTCCCAACGAATAACTCTTTATCTGGACGCGGCGGAACATGCAGATTGTTCACACCAGCCAAAGCGTTTTCTAATACTCGATAGCGCTTATTCCACCGATCTACATTTTCTGAAAGTGCTGAGAGTTGCGGTCTAAGTATAGCCGCCCGCAGATTATCCATGCGCCCGCTGTAGTTCGGCGTCTCGTATTTGTGGGAATCAAAAAAGGATTCGTCTGGAGCAGCATCATGATTAGCATAGAGCATATAGGAGCCGGACATCAGCGTTGCCCTTGCCATAAGAGCTTCATCGTTGCTCACCAGCAACCCACCTTCACCAGAGTTGATGTGTTTGTACGTTTGAGTACTAAAACAGCTCACGATGCCATATGTTCCACTGGCTTTACCGTTCCAGCTTGCACCCATCGTATGCGCACAGTCCTCTACGAGAGCCACATCATGATCTGATAGCACCTGCATCAGAGCATCCATATCGACAAGATGCCCGCGCATGTGGGACAACATTAAAACCTTAGCGCCAGAGGCGAGTATTTTGCGTTCAAGATCCACTAAATCCAGCACTAACGATTCTGTGGTTTCCACTAGAACGGGACTACCACCGGCATTGTGGATAGCGCCAGGAACGGGAGAGAGGGTGAACGCGTTAGTGAGTACTTTCTGCCCAGGTTGTATGCCCAGAGCTTTTAGTGCAACGTGTAGGGCGTAGCCACCCGAAGCACAGGCCAGGCAATAGGACATACCCAGACTTTCTGCAAATTCCGTTTCCAACAGATTGGTTTGTGAGGTCTCACCTTCTGCCACATTGTATCGATGCAATCGACCGGTTCGCATCACTGCAACAGCCTGCTCTATTGCAGTTTCACTAATAGGTTCCTGCTGCGTAAAACTGCCGCGAAATACTGGAATTTCAGGCGCGGTCATCTTATGCAGCGTTTACCTTATGCGCGGGGTTTTTCATTGTTTGGATCGTACAAAGGTTCTGATGATACGGTGGCGGCGCGCTCATTGCCCAAAATATTGATGGTCACTTTCGTGCCTGGATTTGCCAAATCGGTGCGTACGTAACCCAATGCAATACTTTTTTCAATACAGTACCCGTATCCTCCGGAGGTCGTGTACCCCACAACCTGACCATCGTATAACACCGGGCAGCCATACACAGCATCGGTGACACCGGCATCATCCAATACCATCGGTACAAACAGATCTGGTGCACCACGCTTTGATTCTTCCACTAGGGCTTGTTTACCCACGAAATCTGATTTGTCCAAGTTAACGAATCGATCTAATGCGGATCGTAACGGCGAGTATTCGTGATCGAGTTCGGCTTTCCAGGCGCGATAACATTTTTCCAACCGCATAGATTCCATGGCATAAAGGCCAAAGTCGCGAAGTTCAAATTCTTCACCGGCATCCATCAGCGAATCGTACAGGGCCAACGCATCCGCTGTTTTTACATGCAGTTCCCAACCCAACTCACCGACATAATTGACACGCAGCGCACGCACCTGCAAGTCTTTTAGTTGCAAATCTTGATAACTCAACCATGGAAAAGATGCATTGTCTAAGGCGCTGTTAGTCAGCTTTTGCAGCACGTCTCGTGCTCGAGGCCCGGCCAACACCAATGTTTGGTAGTCGGCGGTAATATCCAAGATTCTCACCTCAGATTCTGGCGGCTGATGATCTTGCAACCATTGCATATCATGCCATTTCGCAGCTGCTGCGGTAATCAAAAGAAAATGATCTTCAGCGAGCCGAGTGATCGTCATTTCACTCCACAGACCACCGTCGGGTGCACAAAAATACGATAACGTGAGTCTTCCAACCTTAGGCAAGTTTCCTGCTATTAGCGAATCCAGCCAATGGGCTGCACCAGTGCCTTCTATTTCATACTTGCTAAAGCCACCGAGATCGAGCAAACCCACTTTCTCACGCACATGACGACACTCATCACCGACTCGTTCAAACCAGTTAGTTCGGTGATAGCTCGGTGCGGGTTCAACATCATCACCCTCTTTAGCAAACCATGTGGCCCGCTCCCATCCCGCTCGTGCACCGAACAGAGCCCCTTTTTCTTTCAAGCGTTCGTACATGGGGGTCACTAAGGCAGGTCGAGCAGCCGGCCACTCATCGGCCGGTAAAGACATGGCATATTCTTTCTGATAGAGCTCAGTGGCTCTTGCAACGACGTATTTTTGATCAGCATAGTCGGTATAACGGCGTGGATCCAAACTCCATAGATCCCATTCGGGTTTACCATCAATTACCCACTCGGCAATGGTCTTACCGGCACCCCCACCCTGGCAAATACCAAAGCTAAAACTGCAACAGTGGAAAAAATTCTTCAAACCATAAGCAGGCCCAACATAGGGTAAACCGTCTGGAGAATAAGGTATCGGACCATTGATCACTCGCTGCACACCGACCGTGCCTAGTATTGGCATGCGCTCGACAGCCTGTTCGATATACCACTCCAAACGATCCAAATCGTCTGGATAGAGCTGATAGGCAAAATTATCCGGAAGTTTTCCATCCGCCCAATGTGGCGTAGCACCCATTTCGTATGGCCCAAGGATCAATCCGGTTTTTTCCTGGCGTAGATAGTATGAATCGTCGGGATCACGCACTAAAGGTATTAAACCATCATGCTGTTCAAGCTCTGGAATGGATTCAGTGACTAAATACTGATGTTCCATCGACACCATGGGTAAGAATTTCCCGCCTAACTGGGTGATCTCTGCCCCTCGATAACCCGCTGCATTAATCACGTACTCGGCTGTTATCGTACCCTTATCGGTGATCACATCCCATTCATTCGTGTCTCTGAATTTCAACTCGGTGACCCGAGTAAATCGATTAATTTCACCACCCATTTTTCTGGAAGCCGACGCTAAGGCCTGTGTCAACTGGCTCGGATCGATATCACCATCATAAGGATCCCACAGGGTTCCCACCAGATTATGTGTTTCCAGGAATGGATTCCGTTTAACCGTTTCTTCCAAATCCAATAATTCGTATTCCATCCCCATGGCCTGCGCCATGGCCGTTATATGTTGAAATTCCTCAAACCGCGCCTTGGTTTGAGCAAGCCGAATAGATCCGGTGACGTGATAATTTATGGGATAAGCTTCATCTGCAGCTAATTCGGTGTAGAGCTGCGTACTGTAGTGCTGCATTTTTATAACGTTTCGACTCGTCGAGAACGTTGGGATATTTCCAGCAGCATGCCAAGTAGAGCCGGAAGTTAGTTCATCCATCTCCACCAACACACAGTCAGTCCAACCTCGTTTACACAGATGATATAGAGCACTCGCTCCTACTACGCCGCCACCAATTACCACTACACGAGCCTGCGTTCTCACTTACAAATTCTCCGCTGTCATCGATTCGCGTGGAAGCATGACGTTAAACGATTCTCTAATAGTGTCATCTGATTCTTTAGACACATGTGATGGGAAATGACTACTCAAAATTTCATCCACGCGCTTACGCGCATTCTCCAATAATTGCGGTTTGCCCTTTTCCACCCATTCCTTGGGTGACGAGCGATCACCAATGTCGGGATAGACATACTCTTTTTGCATTAACTGCATAGTTTGCTCATGCCCCAAATAGTGACTAGGACCATCGATGCAAACATCTCGCATCGCATCGAGTGATAGTGTTTCATCAGTAACTTCAATCCCGCGCACCGTGCGATTAATCGCGCCCAACATGTCATTGTCAATGATGTAACTCTCAAAACAGCAACCGAGTAACGAGGCATGCATACCTGCTGACTCATACACCAGGTTTGCTCCGGAATGAGCAGCCAAGGTATTTGTGTACGCCTTTTCAAAACCCGATTGAGTATCGGGCATCTTCGCATCGGCCATGCCGGCAGCGATTCCCGTGGGTAGATCATAATATCGTCCCATTTGCCCACAGGCTGCCATAAGCACCGCTTGTTCGCCACTGCCTCCGCTCATCGCACCCGTTCTTAAATCGGATACGAAAGGCCAGGTGCCATAGATTGCTGGATGTTGGGGTACGATTAAGTTAACCCATACCAAGCCGGCCAGTACTTCTGCCACTTCCTGAACAACGCTTCCGGCCAGTGCAGCAGGACTTGTGGCACCAGCCTGCCCAGCGGCGAGTAGTAAAACCGGCATACCGCCGCGCACTGCTGTTTCCATACACAGGCACGAATCTTCCGCAAATCGCATCGGTGGTACAACAAAGCAATTAGACATACTTACAAAAGGACGCTCTCGCCATTTTTTTTCGCCGCCGGCAATCGTGTGGAGCATCTGCAATGACTTGTCCACATGTTCTGGCATAACCCAACTAGAGCCCACATGCTTAGTCGTCCCCATCACTGATGCATAACAAGTGTTGAAATCTAAATCCAGCGGATCCACCATATCGCGAGCCACTAGGGGGCGTTGAAAGTAATGTATGTGCTCCATTTGATCGACAATACGAGCGATGTCATACAGATCCTTTAAGGTCGACTCCCGATACTCATTGTTTTCTATGTCGGCAATGTGCACCGCTGCGCCAGCGGTTCCAAAATGCACCTTACTTCCCGATATCTCCATGTCATGCTTCGGAT
The DNA here is from genome assembly GCA_019634245.1 of Gammaproteobacteria bacterium. The sequence goes on along the minus strand of JAHQVR010000356.1, from coordinate 17,324 downwards.
CTTGACCATAGAGAACAAAATTTCTGGCACAGTTGGCCAAGGTGTCTTCAACTAAGGCTCTTGGGAAGTACAATCGACCCTCTTTATAGCTACCACCGGCGTCTGTCACGGCACTCACGCACGAGGGCACGGCTTGAGATAAGCCAATGGTAGACAGGGCTTCCATCACTGCCTCATTAATTTTTAAAACATCTACATCGCTGAGTGGTTTGTAGCGTCCCCCGGGTAGACCTGGACGAACTGGACGATCCTGCTCTGCCAAAGGCGCTGCTCGTAGGGCGCGCTTTGCCGCTCTCGCTCCGCGCCTCGACAGTTTTTTTCCTGGTGTTGCCATCGACACTTTCCGGTTAGCCTAAAAACGGGACAAATCTTGGTCTGTGCGCGGTATACCACAGCCCCGCGCTAGAAAACGAACACTGATTCTCCCATTTATATCTGTGCGTCATTGCGACACACTATTTGCCGTTTTCAGAATTGAGATTCACATCCAGTTTCGGATACGGAATCTCTATGCCCGCTTGGTCGAAAGCCGATTTAATGGCTTCTTGGAGATCGAATTTTGTTTGTAGATAATCACCAGTTGCCACCCAAGGCCTAACGGCTAGGTCGACAGAAGAGGCTCCTAATTCCATGACTCCAATGGTCAAATCTTTGTCCTTCAGCACCCGTGCATCAGCTTGTACGATTTCCCGGATGAGTGTTTTCGCCTGCGTCAAATCAGCACTGTAGTCAACGGATATCAGAAGATCGATGCGTCTGCTGTCTGACGTGGAGTAGTTCGTGATGGGTCCACCTAGCACCAGAGAATTGGGTACGGTGATAGTTAATCGATCTGGGGTAATTAACGTGGTGCTGAACACATTAATTTCTTCCACGGTCCCAGATACGCCACCGGCTTCAACATAGTCCCCTAGCCTTATTGGATGGAATAGCACCAGCAAAACACCGGAGGCAAAATTCGATAGAGAGCCTTGCAATGCCAGTCCAATGGCCAAGCCCGCAGCACCAACCAATGCCACAAAAGAAGCAGTTGGAATACCTAACTGGCTCAGGGCCGCGATAATCACAAACGCTAGCAATGCTACGTGCGCGATGTTTCCTGCAAAATTCGCAATGGTTTTATCGACATTGTGTCTATCCATAACCCGCTTCGCCAACTGCACTAATTGGCGGGATAACCACTTACCCACAAAAAATATAAGTAGTGCCAACACCACGTTGACAGCACTATCTAGTACGATTTGAGGAAGGTTTGATGGATCCATGGCTATCATCACTCGAGCGGCAATGGATAGGGCCAATTGTGTACCGAATGGCCTATCGTGGGTCGTGTTAGAGCAATTGGTGAGCACGAACATCACCAATGACATCGATTCTAGTGCACGATACCTGGGAAGAATAGGCGATAATTTAAACTCTAACGCGAAGTTAAGAAAAGCGCGGTTTCATTTGTCTTTGGCAAGGGTTTCATCCTCATGTGTGGCATTGTTGGCCTGTATCTAAAAAACCCGGAAAAACGAACCCAGCTTGGGGCACTTTTTCAACCCATGCTCGCTGAAATGAAAAGCCGAGGCCCTGACTCGGCCGGCGTTGCCATCTATCGCAATCCGGTGGGGGAGCAACAAACCAAGTTTTCATTGGCTCACGATGATGCTCACTACCATTGGAAATCGATCGATACCGGATTGGAAGCTGCATTGAATTGCGAGGCCTCTATCCAACCCATCGGTTCTCACGCCATATTGGTCACTAACGCTGATGAAGCAGAAGCAATCCGTTGGCTCAGAACGGAACACGCCTCCATTCGCCTGGTGGGATCAGGAAAAAGTCTGGAAATCTTTAAAGAGGTCGGGTTACCCGATCAGGTGTATGCGCAGTTTGATCTTAACCATGCCGAAGGCAGTCATATGATAGGTCATACCAGAATGGCTACTGAAAGTGCTGTTACGACAGCGGGTTCGCATCCATTTGCCACTGGAGCAGATCTGTGTCTTGTGCACAATGGCTCGTTATCCAATCATAATCGGTTACGGGAACTCTTGAAAAAAGAAGGAATAGATTTTCAAACAGAAAATGACACTGAAGTTGCCGCAGCTTATATGACGTGGAAACTCCGGCAAGGCAACAGCCTAGAATCTGCTTTGGAATCTGCGCTGGTTGATCTTGACGGCTTTTACACCTTCTGTATAGGCACTAGTGAGGGTTTCGCAGTGCTGCGCGATCCCATTGCCTGTAAGCATGCGGTTCTAGCCGAAAACGATGACTGGGTTGCCATGGCGACCGAATATCGAGCCATTGCAACATTGCCTGACTCGGTTAACGCCACCATTTGGGAACCCGAACCTGCCACGATATACTCATGGGGCGGACACACTCACTAGTCATGAACACATTAGATCTACAACAACTCGACCTTCGAAAGATCAATCAAGCATTGCAAACCAGTCAAACTGGAAATGAGCAAGCGCATTGGACAATTACTAGTCCAATGGGACAACATGCCATCGCCTGTGGACTGACTGACGAATTAACTGTGGAAATTGACGGACATGTGGGTTTTTATTGTGCGGGAATGAATCAGAACGCCCATGTAGTCGTAAACGGACACGCGGGTGTTGGTGTTGCTGAGAATATGATGTCAGGAGTGGTTCGTATCAAAGGAAACGCTAGCCAATCAGCCGGAGCGACGGGCCACGGCGGATTATTAATTATTGAAGGAGAGGCATCGTCCCGTTGTGGAATATCGATGAAAGGTATCGACATTGTGGTTGGCGGATCCGTTGGCCATATGTCAGCTTTTATGGCACAGCGGGGACATCTGGTTGTGTGTGGCGATGCCGGTGATGCACTCGGAGATTCGATTTACGAAGCCAAACTCTACGTTCGTGGTAGCGTCGGTAGTCTTGGCGCTGATTGCATCGAGAAAGATATGACGGAAGAACATCTGGCAACCCTGGCTTCTCTACTTGAGAAAAGTGAGATAAACGCAAAACCGGAAGACTTTCGTCGCTATGGATCTGCTCGTAAACTCTATAACTTCCAAATTGACAACGCGTACTGATTATTAATCATGTCCGAGAGCAAACCCAGCACACTTCCCAGACACTCAGCGACATTCGACCCGCACACATTGTCCGAAATTCGTCGCGCCGCTGCATCGGGGATCTACGCCATTCGTGGCGGCGGAGCGAAGCGAGCGTTACCGCACTTCGACGATTTACTCTTTCTTGGCGCATCCATGTCTCGCTACCCACTAGAGGGTTATCGCGAACACTGTGGCACCGATGTCGTACTCGGTGACAGACATGCAAGCAAACCACTGAGGCTCGAGATCCCAATTACTATTGCAGGCATGAGCTTTGGCAGCCTTTCTGGCCAAGCAAAAGAAGCGCTAGGAAGAGGCGCGAACGCGGCAGGCACATCCACGACCACGGGCGATGGTGGGATGACGCCGGAAGAACGAGAACATTCCAATCAATTGGTTTACCAGTACCTGCCCTCACGTTACGGAATGAACCCAAACGATCTGCGCAAAGCGGATGCGATAGAAGTCGTGGTTGGACAAGGCGCAAAACCAGGTGGCGGCGGCATGTTGTTGGGGCAAAAAATTTCTGATCGGGTTGCTGAAATGCGCTCTTTGCCTAAAGGCATCGATCAACGTTCAGCGTGCCGACACCCCGATTGGACTGGTCCAGATGATCTGGAAATCAAGATTCTGGAACTGCGTGAAATAACTCAATGGGAAAAACCCATCTACATAAAAGTGGGGGGAGCTCGTCCTTATTACGACACAGCACTTGCCGTTAAAGCAGGTGCTGATGTTATTGTTGTCGACGGTATGCAGGGGGGCACGGCAGCTACTCAAGATGTCTTTATCGAGCACGTCGGCCAACCGACGCTAGCCTGCATTCGACCTGCGGTTCAAGCACTACAAGATTTGGATATGCACCGTAAAGTACAGCTCATCGTATCGGGCGGTATTCGAAATGGAGCCGATGTGGCGAAGGCGATGGCACTGGGTGCAGATGCGGTTTCAATCGGTACAGCCGCACTCGTTGCCATTGGCGACAACGATCCAAAATGGGAAGCTGAATACAATGCATTGGGTACAACCGCAGGAGCCTATGACGATTGGCACGAGGGACAAGACCCCGCGGGTATCAGCACACAGATTCCAGAGTTGGCACAGCGTCTCGATCCGATACTGGCTGGACGCCGGCTGGCCAACTACTTGAAGGTAATGACTCTCGAAGCCCAAACGATTGCCCGAGCCTGCGGTAAAAATCATGTTCGAAACCTCGAACCAGAAGATTTGGTGGCGCTAACAGTCGAAGCCTCTGCCATGGCTCAAGTGCCGCTATCAGGAACCAACTGGATACCCGGTAAGAATTAATCAGCTCATTAATCCACTTTTAATTTACCACTAACAATCTAGGAGAACTCATGGCCAAGGACCTAGCGAAATACGCCAGAGATAACAAAGTCCGATTCTTCTTGTTTAACTTCACGGATATCTTCGGCACCCAACGAGCCAAGTTAGTGCCAGCCGAAGCTGTTTCTGGTATGCAGAAATCAGGTGCTGGCTTTGCCGGTTTTGCCTCCTGGTTAGATATGACACCAGCCCACCCCGATATGATGGTGATGCCTGATGCAGATTCCGTGATTCAGCTTCCGTGGAAGCCGGAGGTTGCCTGGATTGCCGGAGACCCATGGATGGATGGGGAACCCGTGGCGCAGGCGCCACGAAATGTTCTCAAGACCCTTATGGCACAGGCCAACGAACAAGGCTTACTGATGAAATCGGGTGTCGAGCCTGAATTCCATCTGATCAGTGCTGATGGGCAAGCTGTGTCGGACACGCGTGACATACAGGAAAAACCCTGTTACGACCAATCAGCCATCATGCGTCGCTATGATGTCATTTCCGAGATCTGCACGACCATGATTGAATTAGGCTGGTCGCCCTACCAAAACGATCATGAAGATGCCAACGGCCAATTCGAAATCAATTGGGATTTTAATGACGCACTCACCACCGCCGACCAACACAGTTTTTTTAAATTCATGGTCAAATCTATCGCCGAAAAACACGATTTAAGAGCGACCTTCATGCCCAAGCCTTTCACAAACTTAACGGGCAATGGCTGCCATGTGCATTTGTCGGTTTGGGATAGTAAGACGGGTAAGAAAAATCTATTCCATGATAAAAAAGATGAAATGGGCCTCTCTACCATGGCTTACCATTTTCTTGGTGGATTGATCCAACATGGTGAGTCACTGGTCGCTATCACCAACCCAACGGTCAATTCTTATAAAAGAATCAATGCCCCTCCTACCCTGTCAGGAGCCACCTGGTCACCTAGCTCCATTACTTATGGGGGAAACAATCGAACCCATATGGTTCGTATACCCGACGCAGGTCGCATCGAGTTTCGGCTTGCAGACGGCGCTGCTAATCCATACTTGCTAATGTCGGCGATTTTAGCTGCTGGACTCGATGGTATTAACGAAAATCACGATCCGGGAAAACGACTAGACATCGATATGTATACCGAAGCTCATAAGGCAAAGGGGGCAAAAAAGCTACCCTTAAACCTACTGGATGCTGTTCGCTTGTTTGGAAAAAACAAAGTACTGCGTAAAGCCATGGGAGAAGAGTTTTCCGATGCTTTCATAAAACTTAAAACCGATGATTGGAATAAATACACGCATCATTTAACCCAATGGGAGCGCGACACAACGCTCGACTGCTAAAAACTCAAACCGCATTCCCAATCTAAATATTCAGAACAGTGTTAGTGGAACGTTATGTTTAGATTGGGCTGCGGGGGTGTAATGCCACCCGCAACCCGTCTTAGAGTCGAGACTGCTACTCTTTCACTTTGATGGTAATGAGTTCAGAGACCACCGGAGGGTTGTGGGGAATATGCAGCTTATCACCCATGATCAATTGAAGCGTATGAGTGCCAGGGTCAAGAGTCAGCGTGGTTTGTGTCTGACCTTTACCAAAATGAATCGGAGGCGATCCCATGGGTTGCCCTTCGGGAGGAAGTTCGGTTTGATCAACCAGTAAATGATGATGACCGGTACCCTCAATATCAATACCTGCTGGAGCTACACCCATACCCTCCAGCCCAAACAACACCACGAACTCACGCTCAACAACATCACCATCTTTTGGTGAAATTATCGCGACCTTGGCCCCTTCTGGCGCCGGAGTTACTGGTAGATTTTGAGCAACACTCGTCACAGCCAACCCAACCAGCGCTAGGGTGCCACCCATTTTCCAAATTCTACTGATCATTGCTACCTCGATTAGTTAAACGCAGAAGAGCTGGCGCAGGACCACCTCATCCAACAAAGGTCTATGCGTTATTCGAACTGTATCTGAAGCCTATAACTACCCTTGCCTTTCAATAACACGTCAGCGTTGCGTTTTATTCCATTTTTTTTCGAACCGGTCTGTTTTTGCCAAACTATTAGCTGTTACGATTCTAATGGGGAGAACAAGCGGAACAAACGAATACGAATCTCGGGTACTTGACAGCGTCGAAATAACGCTGCCGCTCAGTCTTCGTGCCTCGATGTATATCGCCACTATGAATCAAGTTATAGGAACCACGGAAAAATCGATGTCTGCCATCTTGGCGGATGAATTGGATGCTTTGTGGCGTTTTGCGCTACGTTTGACGTCTAACAAAACAGACGCAGAGGATCTTGTTCAACAAACTTGCCTGAAAGCATTGGAAAACGCCGAGCAATACCGAGATCAGGGCCGGCGTCGTAGCTGGCTGTTTCGCATAGAGCATCGTATCTGGCTAAACCTACTAAGGTCTAGGCAAATCCGAAGTTCTGGTTCATTCAACAACGATCGGTTCTCTAATATAAGAACTGACGAACCCAACGGGAGCTTCCAATCAGCCGAGATAATTAACTCCACCGACAACGAATACTATTCGCCTGAATTCCAATTGCATTTGCATCAAGTTCTACTAGAGGTTGAATCACTACCTGAAGCCCAACGTCTTGTCGTAGTGCTAATCTGTGTTGAGGGGTTTACCTACCAGGAAACAGCAGAAGTATTGGATATTCCTATCGGCACTATTATGAGTCGTTTGGCCCGAGCTCGAATGACGCTGGGCAAAGCCATGAAAAATTCTTCTAGAGGGAAGAAATCAGCAAACAGTCAAGAGGAAGCACTGTGATGACATACTCTGAACTGGACATCATGAATTTTGTCGATGGCAGATTGGGCGACGAGGAGCGTATCAAGTTTGAGTCTGTGATGAAAAGTGATCCAGAACTTGCTCACGCAGTCGCCATCATGAAAGCCTCCGATTTACCTATAAAAAAAGCGTATGAGCAGCAACCACTAGCAGAAGTGCCTCAATCACTCAAAGACACACTGAGCTCACTGGGCAACACACACCAAAATAGACCGAATCTGTCTCCTGACCGAGAGTCTGACGTTGAATTACGCACAGCCGCAAGCGAATACAAAGCTGTCGATCGCGGAGGTATGGTTACGAACCAAACCAAACCACAAGAATCTACCCCGTTTGCTCGACATACCGGCAAAAGGTCTTTGGGCTGGCCCCTAGCCACCGGGTTAGCCGCCTGCTTACTCGGTGGTATCGGTATAGGATTTATAGCCGGTATGCAGGGATCGATTTCAGACGAAACTACCCATTTTCAGTTAGCACAGCACCCAACAGCGAGTGAAAAGCATGAACAATTGGTTGAGCGAATTGCTGACTATCAATCACTCTATGTTGAAAACACAGTAGCCGCACTACCTGAAAATAGTAAAGAGAGCGCAACTACGCTACTGGGTTTGTTAAAACGACAACATCAAATCAACACGGCGATCCCTGATTTTTCTGCATTTGGCTATGAATTTGCCCGAGCACAACAGCTTGGTTTTGAGGGAAATATCCTGGTTCAGTTGGTATACAAAAAACCAGGCAAAACGCCATTAGCTTTTTGCTATATGCCAGGGGCATCGATTGAATCGTTACCCTTAAACGCCACCGAGCTGCACCAATTGCAAGTGGTAAGCTGGGTTGCGCAACACCAGCACTATGTACTAGTGGCTGATGAATCAACGTTAACGACGCAAGAAATGCAGCGTAAGGCGTTGGCCATTTTTTGAGCCTCACCCTGTGCGCCGATGAAGCCTTACAGGGCTTATGTCAAGTGCAAGCGAACAATTGCTTAAATTTTTCACATCAATCCAGTAAATATCACCTAGCCCGTCCATACGCTCTTATAATGCTAAGGAAGCATTGCGAGCGGTAAGCCTGTCTGAGTGTATGAAATGCTCTGCTTGTCACCACTGATTGACTATCCGCTGCATGACGCTCGGCTTCGTAGCCATGAAGCAGAGCGTAAAAAACCCATTGATTGCGCATCTGTACCCGTAGTCAACCACAATTGGATTGGAGGATTTCTAATGAATCGGCTTTTACTGCTCTGCTGCCTGTTCCTGTCATATAGTGCAAATGCCAATGATGTCGTGTTCTACCCAGACTGTGATTACCGAGGACAGTCTGTCGCCCTTGCACCAGGCGACTACACCGCCCGAGAACTCCAACAAGTAGGCATACCGCAAGACGCTATTTCCTCCATCGAAGTTCCTCGAGGTCTTGCCGTAACGGTTTATGAGAATGACAATTTTAGCGGTCGCCATGGCACCTTGCGCCGCTCAGATCCTTGCTTGGTCAACGACCGATTTGACAACCTCATTAGCTCTGTTTCCATTAGAGAAACGTTAGATACCGTAGTCCAACCGTTACCCAGTGCAGGATCTGATGATTCTCTGGTGACGTTCTACACCGATTGTAACTACACAGGAAGATCCGCCTCATTTGATGTCGGTAGCTACAACTTCTCAGCATTACAACAAAGCGGCTTACCGAACAACTCCATTTCTTCCATAAAAGTGCCGCAAGGGTACACCGTCACCTTATACGACCACGATTTCCTACGCGGTAAAGCGGGTCGGCTTCAACGCAATGATGCCTGCTTGGCGAATGATAATTTCGACAATATAACCAGCTCATTAAGCATTGAACGAGATGCATCGGCTGTAATCACGCCACCAAAAAAACCGACTACTCCGACAGTATCAGTTGCCCCAGTGACCGTATTCTCCCAGTGTAATTATGCGGGTAGCAAATTGCCGTTAAAAGAAGGCAAATACACTTCCGAAGATTTACGCGCTCTGGGCCTTAAGAACAACTCTATTTCATCCATTCAAGTGAACAACGGCTATCAAATAGAGCTGTTCGAAAATGATTTTTATCGAGGCCGTTCGGGCACATTACGCCAAAATGATGCATGCCTAATTGATGATCGGTTTAACGATGTAATTTCATCGGTAGTGGTCACTAAAAACCCCTATGCAAACGAAGAAATCAAAGCAGAGGCCGAAGTGGCCACGGTGTATGGGTTTTGTAATTTCAAGGGCGGCAGTGTGGAACTCACAGAGGGTCGATACGACGCAGCGGATTTAGCTAATAAGGGTATCAGTGACAATAGAATTTCTTCCCTAAAGGTTCTAAACGGTTATAAAGTCACCGTATTTGAAGACGCCAACTTCCAAGGGAAAAAAGCCGAGTTCATCAGAAAGGACACCTGTCTGGATGACGAAGGGTTAGATGATGCGGTATCGTCACTTATTGTTGAAAAACTCGAAGCGACCAAAAATGATCCCTTTAAGGAATTGGTTGTTCCTACCGTGCAGCAACAGGCCCAGGTATCTCAAATGGACAACGCTTTAGGGTGCATTAAAGAGTACGTAAACAATGGCGTGTGCGATTCCATACGATGGCCCGGTATGGTGCAGCGATGCAACTTGGAAGATATTACCTTAATGACTGACGGGTATCTTAAAGGCCATATCGATGCCGGAAATTGCAGAACAGAACTGTGGGATGAGCTAGCTCGACGGGTAGCTAATCCGCGACTGCGGTAGCAATGGAATTGGGAGCACCGCCTCCCAGCTCCATGGTTAACGGCGTCGATAAATCGACGCCGTGCTCCACACTTTTTTCCAGTACATACTCACGAAACAACTGACGCGTCTTAATTAGCGCCAACTCATCCTTGGTGTAGTAGTAAATGCGCCACTCCACTGCGTGATCACCTGTGTCCTGAACACGAATCTCCAACGGATACTGAGCCTCCAGCGATATATCAGCATCATCACAAGCTGCCATGAACGCGTCATTAAACATTGATTTTATGACCGTTGGGTCAGTGGCATAACCAATTTTAAAACTGAGATTCTCGCGCAAACCTCTCGCCGAAGCGAATCTAGACAAATTATGTACCGTGTAATCTCGAATTTTAGAATTCCGCACCATCATTCGATGGTTATCTACCAAGTTCCGAAGCTCAGTATGGAATGCACGTGTACGAAACACAATCGCCAGAATGGTCTCACCGTTATCAGTGAGCCTAATAACATCTTTTTCCTGGAGGAGTTTACTGTTTAGAATAATCAGCCCACTGATGATATCCGGAGCCCAAGCCCCCTGAGTCAATGCCAAAAACACACCGACGAAACCCAGCACACCTCCAGCCTCCAGCAAGGAACTGAAACCGGCAATTCGTACAATAGATATAAGCGCGATAACGCCAATGAACACGCTAGCAAAAATACTCAGTGCTCGAGAAGCATAGGTGTCGGACACTCGGACAGAGTCTCCTGTTTGCACTGGCCGGCCATAGCGATTTTTTACAAAGCGGTTGCACAAAAAAGCCGCCAGATAACTCAAATACAGAACAACGAGAATATAAAGTAAGCGAATAGCAAAACTTTGAGCAAGCGGTGCACCCTGACCTCGATCAAACAGAACGAAGTATGCCAATACTGCCACCAATAGCACACTCAATCCTCTAAGAAGATTCACGCGATCTTGCTGATGAGAATCGTCGATATCATCTCTCGTCAACGCGGCCACCAGTGGTTTGGCCATGAGCATAACCAGCACAAGCGCTACCAGCATCAGATATGAAAATACCTGATGCTGTACCAGGAACATCCCAATTTGTTCGATCACGAAGTTGGCCTGCAGAACACGGTGGTCAGGCCAACTTTAGCCTATTTAAGCACCGACTGTAGTGCCGTGTAGGCTGGCTTAGGCTGGTATTGCTCATCCAGGATCAAAGCTGGATTGGGCCGACGCCAAGTATAGCGATCGGTGAAGCCCCAAATCTGCACCGCTTTACAACGATTCTGGCTCAAGCAGGCATCAACAGCACCTTCATAGACAGCCGCTTGATCTGCCGCAGTGTCACCGGGCTGCAACACCACATCCAGTTCTGTGATGTACACATCCAAACCCAAATCAGCCACCCGTTGAAAATTTGTACTGACTTCATCAAATGCATCGAAATCCGAGTTCAGATGCATCTGAAATCCAACACCATCGATGGGTACGCCATTTTGTACCAAACCGGCGACAAGGTCGATCATCGCATCGGCTTTAGGCCCTGCCATTCCAATGTCATAATCGTTATAGATTAACTCGGCATTGGCATCGGCTTCACGCGCACGACGAAAGGCCTTGTCTACATGCTCTGCACCCATGGCTTCGAACCAAACCGAATTTCGAAAGCTACCATCATCTTCCAACGCCTCGTTAACCACATCCCATAGGGCCACATCTGGGTATCTGTCGAGCATGGTATCAATGAACTCATTCATTAGAGCTTCACGGTCACTGACGTTAGAATCTTGTACCCACTGAGGTATTTGCGTATACCAAACCAATGCATGCCCGTGCAGCTGCATATCATTAGAAGCCGCAAAACTCACCAAGTTGTCCGCATCTTCAAACCGATACTCTCCAGGCTCTGGGTTTATATAACCCCATTTCATTGAGTTTTCGGGAGTCACCAAATTAAACTCATCTGCAGCGATCGCCGCATACAAATCGCCATCGGCCTGCTCAGTAATTTCCAACAAAGATGCATAGCCAAACTGGATCCCATTCTGAGTAGCAAGATCCTTGAGTCTCTCACCATCACGGATAAAATCAGCTGGCGTTTTAACCTCTATGGTGGTTGAACCTTCCGCTACCAGATTATCGTCCTCGGCATCGGTTGCACGGAAATTCAACACTTGTATACCCTGATCGGATTCATCGGTTTGCCAGCGCAGGACGCGAATTCTCGGATCTAACGGATACACCTCAAAGCTAGCATCATCAGGCAAGTTATTCATTGAAAGATTAGGCACTGTGCCATTTGCATCTACCGCCTTCACACGCATGACCACGGTATCCCCGTAACGTATGACATAGGCTGGCAGAGCATCAATGGTGGGTGGCCGGTTGGGGATTATCGACAGATCATCAGGTAGTTGAACATCTAAAGTGATCGTCCTGACAGTTCTTATCGACGAATCCTTAGCATCAAACGCCGTGAATGTAATTGAGTAGATACCAACAGCGGGCTGCAGCGGTTGCCAGCTGAGTGTTCGAGTACCATCAAGGTTATCAATCGACTGCATTCCTTCTGGCAAAGCGCCGATAAACAACCCAGGGACATCACCATCGCTATCTTTAGGCTCTATCACCATGTCCCAGTTGAGCCCCACGGTCACGATCTGATCTTCAAGATTGACAAAATAAGGGGCCTGGTTGCCATCAGAATTAGGTAAGGTTAGTCGGGGCGCTTCAGATGCATTAGAAAAATTACTGTGCTGATCAAAGGCCACGATAAAAAACGTGTTTACCGATCCGGCGTTTACTAGCATCGAGTGCGAGGTAGTGAATACCGTGGTTTCGTAACTGTCGTTTCGATAGATGTTGTATCCCACTACACGAATATTGTCGGTCGATGCACTCCAGTTTAAAGTCACACGGTCTTCATCACCCAAGGATTCAACAGTGCCGGATAAATTTGTGGGGCTGGTCGGCGGTGACTGAGTGTCAACTTCACCGCTGGGTTCAGGCAAGGTCAGCCCATCGGATCGCGCGGAAAAATTACCATCTATATCAAACGCCACCACGCTGTAGTCATTAGCCTCTCCTATCGCCACTGCGTCAACATAGCTGGTTGTGAATACCGTGTCTCGATATCCATCATTCACATAGACGTTATACCCAGAAACCCCGCGATCATCTGTTGATGGGTCCCAGTTGAACTCCACGCTTAGGGTGGAGCCATTTTCCGTGACGCTTCCAGATAGACCGCTGGGTGTGCTAGGCGGAACGGAGGTATCGACATTGCCTATATCGGGCAGAAATAGAGTTTCGGATCGATCTGAAAAATTAGTCCTAATGTCGAACGCAACGATGTAGTACGCATACTGCTGCCCAGGGCTTACAGTGCCAGTATAAGAGGGTTCAAAAACGGTACTGACATAGCTATTGTTCTGGTAGATGTTGTACCCCTGAACAGATTCATCATCCGTTGACGCAGCCCAACTTAAATTTACTGTTTCGCCGTTAATGTCACCTACTAACGCGCTGGGTACAGAAGGCGGAATTGTTAGATCATCTGGTATCAAATCAGCAGGTAGTGATATGGATTCAGATGCAGCTGAAAAATTTCTTGGTTCCGCATCAAATGCAACTACATGAAACTGATTGACGCGAGAATCGTCGATGGCCCCTTCATAACGTGTTTGCAAAACGGTATCGATATATTGATTGTCACGATACACGTTATAGCCCTCCACCCCTTCATCGTCGGTGGAAGCATTCCAATGTAGTACCACACGGCCACCATCAACAGTTCCGGTTAATCCAGTTGGGACTGAGGGTGAATTACCATCGGCAAAGAGTAATTGCGGCACCAACATGGCCACAGTAATTGCCATCCATTTCATGGTTGCGTTTCCGAGTGTTATGCAAGATGTAGCACCTTACAGTGACATGCAGTAAAACGCAGTAGTCATTTAAGGTAATTTTATGGCACAACGTTACATCTAACGTTGCGTCAATTTTACGACTATTTCTGCACTCTGCGACTGGCTCGTTTATTGCTCTTCTAGTCCCACTTTCTTTTCGGCTAGTTACTCATGATCAAGAGAATCGCATTTATCGCCCTGGCTACTACCGCCAGTTCGGCTGCACTAAGCGAAGATAGTTATCTGTTGGAAGGCTTTGTTGGAACTATGCAAGCGGAAACCAGTTTTGCTGGTGAGAGCAGTTCTGCAGATGCAAATTATTTTGGTTTAACGGTTCATTCAGGATCTGTATCGACTTTTGATATTCCGCTGCGAGAGGCGAGCTTTATTAACCGCGCAAGTTTCTTTTCAGTCTCTCAACTACAAGCGTCTAGCGATGATGGTGGAGATGATGTGGAACAAACCGAAGTCACTGGACGTTTTGTGCTAGCCAGTGGCATGTATTTCGACGCCGGGTACTTAACTCCGTCAGAAGGTGAAGACGAATATCGGATCGGCCTAGGACAATATCTTGGAATATCGTCCTCTGCCACCTTCGCTTATGAGACCATGGAGGAGTCTGATTTTGATCACTATCTGGCCGAACTTCACTATGCCGCACCCTATGGTGCCAACACTGGCTGGTTAACCTACGACTTTGGCGTCGGGTACATCCAATCCGGTGACTTGGACGGATACTCTGCCATGGGCGGAATCGACTATTTCTACAACAGCAGGTTTAGTCTGGGCGCCCAATACAACCATCTAAAAGTGGATACGACCACGCGCAACGCCTATGAACTTCGAGCCGAATACTTCTTTGGACAAAAGCTTTCACTGGCTGCCAACTATGAGAATGTTGAAGTCTTGGAAATTACCGGTGAAACGGCGGGTGTGACGCTGAATTTTCGCTACTAACTCCCCTCACAAACACACAGACAAAAAAGGATGCAGCGATGCATCCTTTTTTTTGCCATTACACTACATAGTGGCGCCGATTTGCCAGGGTACAAATTCGTTGTCACCCAGCCCGTGCGATTCGCTCAATGTTGCCGAGCCAGAGGCCACCTCCAGCAATCTTTGATAAATTCGATTGCCTACAATTTCAATCGAATCACCATCGCTGACAATGCTTCCGGCATTAATATCCATATCATCCTCCAGCCGATCATACATATCGGTATTGGTTGAAATCTTCAGGCAAGGAGCCGGTTTACTGCCGAACGTTGAGCCCCGTCCAGTGGTGAAGGCCACAAGATTACACCCGCCAGCAATCTGCCCCGTCACAGAAGCGGGATCGTAACCGGGAGAATCCATAAACACAAACCCCGTTTTTTCAATGCGTTCTGCATATCGATACACTGCAGTCAACGGTGTAGTTCCACCCTTGGCGACAGCGCCGAGAGATTTCTCCAAAATGGTGGTCAGGCCACCAAGCTTGTTACCAGGCGAGGGGTTGTTATCCATAGAACCAAAATTGCGGCTCACATAGGCTTGCCACCAATCGATTCGATCAATCAGGTCTCGACCCACATTTTCTTCAACAGCGCGTTGGGTCAACAGGTGCTCTGCACCATAGACTTCAGGGGTCTCGGCTAACACTACGGTGCCGCCTTGGCGAACCAACAGATCACTGGCGTAGCCTAATGCAGGGTTAGCAGTGATACCCGACCACGCATCAGAGCCACCGCATTGCAGCGCCAACGTGAGCGACGAAGCGGGTGCTTGCGAACGAGCCAGCGAGTTCACCTCCTCCAGCATCTCTGTAATTAGTGAACAACCATACTCAATAGTTTTTCTATGCCCGCCAATGGTTTGAATATTCATGGTTCGCAGAAGCGGCCCTTGAGCCAGTGCATGGGCTTTGAGTGTTCCACTGATTTGACTAACCTCGCAGCCCAGCCCCACAAACACAACACCTCCCACATTCGGATGCTGAGCGATACCGGCAAATACGCGTTGCAGATTATCAAAGCCATCGCCGCTATCGGCCAGACCACAACCTGTACCATGGGTGAAGGCCGCAACGCCATCGATATTCGGATAGTTTTTCAGCACATCAGATGCATTGATCCCCGCAGCCATGCGATGAGCGACGGTCGCTGAACAATTGACACTGCTGATCACCGCAATGAAGTTACGTGTACCTACCCGGCCATCTGGCCTATGAAACCCCATGAAATGATCCGTACAAGCGATGTCAACTGGACGAACATCGGTGCCAAATTGATAATCACTATCGCTTAACTGAAAATCTAAATTGTGACTATGGACATGAGAACCTGCAGTCACTTTCTCACTCGCTACCCCGATCATCTGCGCGTATTTGTATACACGCTCACCAGCATCAATATCGGTCATGGCCATTTTATGCCCCTTGGATATGGGTTGCTGTACGGTGACTCCATCAACTGTCTCTCCGACTTTTAAAGGCCGCAGAGCAACACCCACCGTATCTTTCTCACTCAAGCGAATGACCGGATTGGTAATATCCTTGTCAGAATGAAAAACCAGTGGAGTGACGTTATCGCTCATGAGAACCTACTCTTGTTTAGTCGTACTCAAAAACCAAGTGCATGACCTATCCATACACCTCTTGTCTAAAACAATTAAGCTAAGTGCCTGGCTAAGCTACCGACGAAGTCTTCGCCGTGCCCATCCGACACCGCCTGTTCAAGCTTTGCTTGTGCCGCAGCCGGCACATTCGGTTCAATTCCCTGCTGTCTAAGCATGTCAACAAAGTACCCAATGTCTTTGAGTCCGTTTTGCAACGAAAATTGCAGTTTCGACTCATCACCGGTTAACGATGCCTCCATGTTCCACTCAAAAAACTGGCTATTCAAAGGACCAGAAGACATGACATCAAACAATAATTGCAGATCCACATCAGTGGCTCTAGCCGCATTCACAAGCTCTGCAATCAGCACCGCCACAGACATTGAGAATGCGTTGTTGATTAGTTTTATTTTATGACCAGTTCCAACCGGTCCAAGGTGGAAGAGGTTTTCCGACATAGTATCGAGTAGAGGTTTAGCCCGTTCAAAATCACGAGCGCTGCCACCTGCCATCATATTCAACGTTCCGCTTTCAGCCGCTGCCGCAGATTTTCCTAACGGCACATCCATCATCGAGCAATCAATTTTTTGTAACGCCTCGCTGATTCTCTGCGTCGAATCGGGCGAAGATGTGCCGCAATCTATCAGCAGCAAACCCGGATTGGCGCCTTTTAACAACCCTTCAGAGCCAAACACCAGCTCTTCGACGGCATCCGACGTCGTCACGCAAAGAATCACAATGTCCGAGTTCACAGCGACGTCCGCGGGACTAGTGCATTCGGTGGCTCCAAGCCCCACCAGCCGCTCAACGGGTTCCCGACGGCGATTGCCCATCACGCTGAGCGAATAACCTGCCTTCAATACAT
>JAHQVR010000355.1 GCA_019634245.1 Gammaproteobacteria bacterium | reverse complement strand
CAGAGTGCTAGAGAGACTTGATACACAGTTCCCTTCGCTGAATCTAAAAAAGGTGCACGTTATTCAACACAGCGCTGGTAGTGGATTCAACGAGAAATTCACCTCACGTATTGGGTTGGTGAAGCGCTTGTCAGACTATCGAGTCATCCCGAATGGCAACATAGGTGGAAACGGTTCAGCAAACTTTAACCAGAAGTCTTCTTTCTTTGTTGGTGTTGCGCGTCGCAGCGAATTTTCGAGCGAATGGAATGCAGCATTCAACTATCTGGATCCGAATCGCCGATTGGATTTCAGTGATACGGTTGAACTGTTGTATTTAATCAATGACAACTCTACCAAGACAGTAGATGATTTTGCCCGTCGATACTTGCAATAAGTAATTTTTGCAGGCTAATAAAAGCTGCCCAAGGACGGGCAGCTTTTGACTGACAACTAACTTAACGAGTCAACCACAAACACAACTTACTCAGTTCGCAAAGCCTGTACCGGTTTCATTTTTGCTGCACGACGTGCTGGCAGAAATCCGGATAATAACCCAACTGAAATTGAGATAAACAATGCAGCAAGCACTTGCCAGGTAGACGGGATAACTGGAAAGCCTGTCACTTTAGCTAATACGAAACTGGCAATTGTTCCAATGGCCAGACCTAATAGACCGCCAACCGCGCTGATCAGTCCTGCTTCCATTAGAAACTGCATCATGATGTCTTTTTCTCGTGCGCCAATGGCTTTTCGGACACCAATTTCCCTTGTTCGCTCAAGTACGGCTGTGCCCATGACATTCATTATGCCCATACCCCCGACCAATAAAGAAATCGACGCACTAACAATACCGATGATTGACACGCCATTAAGAATTCGATCGGTCGTCTCGATGTAGCTGGACATGGTTTCGGCGCGATAATCGAATCCGACTGGATGATTGTCCAAAAGACGTTGTCTTGCAGCTTGTGCGGTATTCTCGGCCTGATTAAAGTCTTCTACCTCGAATTGAAAAGTGTCAATCTCATCAAGACCCATCATGCGTTGTAGTGTTGTAAATGGCATCAGGATTCGATCGTCAGCGTTTTGACCGCCAGATGACCCGATGCTGGCCAAAAAATCCCGGCTTTTACCAGCTAGCAAACCAACCACTAAAAATCGTTTTCGGTCTATGTAAATATGTTGTCCAACAGGATTTTCAGTAGCATCGAACAAGTTCTGAACCACTTGTGGTGCTAACAAAACCACTGATTGACGAGTATCAATGTCGTTTTGATTTAAGAATCGACCAGCGATCAGTTGGTCATTCGATATTTGTGTGTAGTCGCGGCCAACGCCCATGTGTTGCGCGTTGGCTTCACGATTACCGCGTGTGGTGGACCAGTTCCAGTTAGGATTCACAATCGGCGTTATGCTACGAATACCCAGTATTTTTTTATCCGATTGCAGGGAGAGGAAGTCGTCATTGTCAATGCCGGTGCCACTTTTCTCTCTCAGTGAGACGTCCTGGGTGTTCCAGTTTCTGTATAACCAGACCGAGTTTAATCCGAAGGTTTCAAGTTCTCGATAGATCAGGTGGTTTCCACCTCGACTGATCGTGCCGACTGCCATAACTGCGGCGATACCAATAGTAATGCCAAGTACCGACAAAGCAGCGCGGCGTCTGTGTACATTGAGCGCTTGTACGGCCTGTTCAACATTGCTCATCCAGCGAGTCACGCGCAGACTCCATGATCTATAATTTTGCCGTCATGCATGCGAATTATTCGTTGCGCGCATTTGGCAATATCTTCTTCATGTGTGACCATTACGATGGTTTTGCCGCGTTGGTGCAGAGTCTGAAACAGTTGCATGATGTCGTGACTGGTTGCCGAATCGAGGCTACCTGTTGGTTCATCGGCAACTAATAAAGGCGGGTCATTGACCATCGCCCGAGCAATAGCGACACGTTGCTGTTGTCCACCTGATAGCTCGCTGGGTTTATGGGACAGTCTATTGCCGAGTCCAAGTGCTGTGAGTTGTGCAACGGCTGCATTTTGCCGGATAGATTTCTTTGTATTGGTATACAGAGTAGGTAGTTCAACATTAGTCTGTGCGCTAAGTTGGGGGATAAGATTGAAACTCTGGAATACGAAGCCAATATTGTACAAACGCAATTCTGCCAGAACGTTACTCGAGAGTTTTGTTACATTCTCGCCTTTGAAAAGGTATTCACCCGCTTCAAAATCATCGAGCATTCCGATTACATTTAGCAGAGTACTTTTGCCAGAGCCTGATGGACCCATGATGGCAACGAATTCACCTTCATTTATAGTGACATTGATGTTCTTTAGAACAATTAATAATGAGGTATCGACCGTGCCATAAGCTTTGGACAGACCTTTTATGGAGATCATGCTCATTGAATTTCAACGGGCATGTTGTCTTGAAGTCTAATCTGTTGACTGACCAAGACAGCATCGTCAGCAGTGAGTCCATCGGTAATTTGAGCGTGCATTTCATTCAACAGACCAACTTTGACCGGTGTTAATTTAGCCTTGTTTTGGTGGGCCAGAAAAACAGCGTATTGATTGGGTTCTGTTTCGACCATTGCTGATAACGGTAATGTTGCTACATTGTCAACCTTGTTTAACACCAGTTCGGCATTGATTTCTTGACCCAGTAACAGTGGCGGGGCGTCATCGCCGAAGGCGAAACGTATAGCCACTGCTTTGGCATCTCGATCATTGATAGCGATGGTCGGTGCAATCCAGGAAACTGCCGACTCCCAAGTCTTGCCAGGGGCAGATTCAGTTGTTAGCGTCACGCTTTGATCAATTGATACCAACGCCCAGTCGCTGGCATCGACTTGTGCTTCTATTAGATACCCATCAGAAGCTGCGAGTTGAAACAGGGGCGTTCCTGCCTCAACCCATTGTCCGGTTTCGGCAAATTGCTTTGTAACGACTCCGTCAAATGGTGCGCTAACCGTCGAATTTTCAAACTGCAGTTCAGCCAGTGATACATCGGCTTTTGCAACGGCGAGCTCTGCTTCAGCATTCCGAAAGGCATCGTAACTGTCGTCTACCGATTGCTTTGATGCGTTACCGGCCTGGGATAAGTCGCTTAGGCGTGCATAGTTACGCGCCGTCGATTTAAGTTTTTGTTCGCTATAAACTAGCTCTGCCCGGGCTTTGTCGAGTAAGGACTGTGCTTTTTTATCATCAAGAACGGCTAAAGCCTGGGCGTTTTTTACGCTTATTCCCTCGCGCGCGTTGATCTGTCCTATTTCGCCATCGACCAGCGCTGTGATCGTAACAATTTGACCGTTGATCACCACTGCATTCAGGTCAAGCTTGGTACTCAGTGACTGGACAACAGGTTGCACTAAACTGACTTTGACAGACGGTGCCTGTTTTAGGTATTGCCACGCAAATAATAGAGGAACAACTAAAATGGCCAGTAATATGGCTGGCTTCTTCCACACAGTCCACTCCTTAGTATTGTGAAAAGAGAATCCTCAATGATTCTAACCGAGCTGCTGACCTGATAAAAGGTCTTGGTTCACGCTGAGGCTAAATGATTACCAAATTGCTGATGCAATATGCGGATTGGTTTGAAATACGATTATTCGACTAATCTGGTACATTTTTTCAGTTTAAACTGAATCCGGCATTTGCTTTATAGCATTGTATGCTTGTTGATAGCGTTCAAATTCGCGGCTGAAGTGATCGAACAGTGCAATTTCCGGTTCTATGGTTTGGCTAATAGGCGGCTTCTGGCAAACCTGCGCAGCGTCGGCGTTTTCGGCAGCAATCATGCCTAATCGGGCCGCACCCAATCCTGCGCCATAGTCGCCGTCCACTGTTGTAGATAAAGGCAATTTTAATGCTGATGCAATGAGTTGAAGCCAATAAGCAGACTTAGAACCGCCGCCGATAGCATAAGCGTTTTCAAGCTCAGTGCCTGCGCTTGCCAACGCATTCTGGCTATCGCGAAACGCGAATGCAACACCTTGCAAAACGGCTTTGGTCATTGCAATGGAATCTGTGTCATGGCTTAAGCCTGCAAAAACGCCGCGTATTGACGCATCGTTATGCGGAGTTCGCTCGCCACCAAGATAAGGTAAAAATAAAACCTGGGTTGGCGTGGCTTCGGTGCCGTCCAGCGCGGCGGTCAGTTCGGATGGAGATTTGCCCAAAACTGTTGCCAACCAGTTCAGTGAATCGGTCGCTGCTAATATAACCCCCATCTGATGCCATGTGTTTGGCAGGGCATGGCAAAAAGTATGCACGGCGCTCTGCGCATTGGGTTGATAGCTGGCATTCGCGGCAAATAGCACGCCGGATGTGCCGAGCGATAAAAATGCATTGCCAGGTGCCACGGTACCCATGCCACACGCCGATGCGGCGTTGTCTCCGGCACCACCAGCAACCACGACCGACTCAGTTAAGCCAAACCGACTGGCGATCTCGGGCCGTATGGTTCCTGAAACAGCAGTTCCTTCAACCAGTGATGGCATGTTGCTAGTGGAAAGTTGTGTTGCCTCAAGCAACTCTTCGGACCACGTTCTGGAACTGACGTCCAGCCAGCCCGTACCGGCCGCATCCGACATTTCTGATACGTGTTCGCCAGTTAACCATAAACGCGCATAGTCTTTGGGTAACAGTACTTTGGCAACTTTTGAAAACGTATCCGGTTCGTTTTCTGCTGTCCAGGCAAGCTTGGGTGCAGTAAATCCTGGAAATAAAATGTTGCCACACAAAGAGCGAGATGTCGGGGTGTCGAGCCGTTCGGCTTGAGCATGACTGCGTGTATCGTTCCATAAAATACAGGGCCGTAATACCTCATCGTGCTTGTCCAACAGGGTTGCACCGTGCATATGGCCAGATAAGCCTATACCGCGAACGCCATTCATGGACTTTGCGTGGTTTGATTTAAGCTCATCGAGTGTAGATTCGATACCACGTATCCACGCTGCCGGATCCTGCTCAGACCAGCCTGTGTCTGGACGACTTACTTCCATGTCGGCTGTGCTGCTGGCGACAACAGTTTGGTTTTCGTCCATCAAAACGGTTTTTACACTGGAGGTGCCCAGATCAATACCTAGATACATAATGATTTATTCTGATTCGGTTTTTGGAGGATACCAGTAAGATACGTGTTCATCGTCTCGGGTTATAACAGCGAAATGGTTAGCGAACAAGCGATACGATGCGCTCCATTCACCATCGGGCCACTGGATTCGCAAGGTAGCTCTTTCGGCCACTCCCAAGCCTATATGTATGAAGCCGAGTTGCCCTGAGGCATGCCCACCACCGAGTCGTATTTGTCTAAGTTGTGTTTTGTTTCCCGTCTTTATAGCCATTGTCGCCCCAAGCGCATGGGCATTGCTGCCAGTTTGTTTCAATTCCACTGCCAGCCAGTTACCACCTGTACGCACGCCATGGTCGCTGGCAAAGCCGGTATGCCGAAACAGACTCAGCGGCGATTGACGGTTCACGACCAACAAGTCGAGTAAACCATCAGCATTAAAATCGGCAACAGATGCACCGCGTCCGCGTCGGTTTAGTGCTATGCCAGCTTTGTCCCCATGTTCAACAAATCGTCCATCATGATTTCCCAGTAGCAGATTGTCTGGGTCGAAGCTGGCGAAGTCGCTCATTTGTTCGACATTACCTTTGGCAATAAATAGATCCAACAAGCCATCGTTATTAACATCTGCCAGCTCGGCATGCCATCCGGTCGAAGGTTTTAAATCATCGCCATGGTAGGACCGATGTGCTGTGGCACCACGGGCAAATGCAATGTCGGTGTACACCGGACGTTGTTCTTCACTGGCTTGTTCAACATCAACTGTCTGGATTTTTGTGTCACCCATAGATGTTAAAACGTATTCGGGGAATCCATCTGCATTAAGATCGCCTTCGGCAATACCCATTCCCCAGATTACCAGTGATTGCCAACCATCCGCTCGAGTGAACAGTCTTGGGTAGCGATCTTTATCCAGTCGCCACAGTTGTTCTTCCCCGCCACGATGGTAGTGGCGATCGTTGGTGATGCGCAGCGAATCCTGTCCGCTTTTGTTCCAGTCGGTGAACAGCATGGAGAGCGCACAATGACCCGGCGAAAGAGACTGTG
>JAHQVR010000354.1 GCA_019634245.1 Gammaproteobacteria bacterium | reverse complement strand
TTCGATAGCACGTGCTAAACGATGCTCATCTGACCACGATCATTCCATAAAGCACACCGATGCTACAACACTTGCTACCCTAGTAGGCCAGGGCCGGATCAATGGAAATTACACAATGAATCCAGAGGATATCGGTAAAGCCTACGATCAAATTACTCACCTTTGGGAAACCGATCAATTTGATCGAAAAAACGGGATTGATCAGCACAAGCGCGCAATCGAGTTTGTTAGCAACAGAGGAAATGCGCTGGATGTAGGCTGCGGCAGTACTGGCCGGATTATCGACCTTCTACTAAAAAGCGGATTTTCTCCTGAAGGTGTCGATATCTCTAGCGAAATGCTTAAACTGGCCAGGCAGAAACATCCAAACATTTCCTTTTATCGCGAGGATATATGTGAGTGGACTTTGCCAAAAAAATACGACTTCATCACTGCATGGGATAGTATTTGGCATATCCCGCTTAGTCAGCAAAAGAATGTGCTGTTAAAACTTGTAGCATCACTGAGCGAAAATGGAGTATTTCTTTTGTCATTTGGTGGTACTGATACAGAAGCCAGCCACACGGATGACTCAATGGGACCAGAAGTGTACTATTCGACATTGGGCGTCAATGGATTTTTAAAACTATTTATTGATTCAGGCTGTGTCTGCAGGCATCTTGAATATGAACGATGTTCGGATGTTCATGCGTATTTAATCATTCAAAAGTCGTAAGATGGAAAGACTTGCCAAACTCGGCCAGCAGCAGTGATAAGCAACCAAGATTTAAAGTGATAATTTATGGCAGATCTTGTGCTATTACACGGACCGCCAGCTTCTGGAAAGCTCACTATCGCTAATGAGATAAGTAAGTTAGTTAAAGCGCGAGTGTTTCATAACCATTTAACACTCGATGTTGCGAAATCGCTTATAAATTTTGGGGACCCTGGATTTTGGGACCTTGTCTATGATCTGAGACTGTTGTCGTTGCGTGCATATTTTGAGCATGGAAATGATATCGCTGTTACCACCTGGTGTTACGAAGAGCCAGACGATATTGAACTTTTCAAACAGTATAAGCGTATTGCCAGTGCCACCAACGCGAGAGTATTGCCGGTATTTTTGCGCTGTGAATTGTCTAATTTGGAAAGCCGAGCTGCAAACACACATCGACTGGAGATGGAAAAACTGTCCGACAAAGAACGCCTGAGAGAAGTGGTTTTAGCTAAAAACTATTGTGCGATTCCAGATGAATTGTGTATCACAGTTGATAGTAATACAGAAACACCTGAATCGAATGCGCAAAGAATTGTAGATAGATTCAGACTGTAGCAGGTGAATTGCACAATAAGAGATATATTGTTCAATGAATGATCTACTTCATTCGCCAAAGCTCAAAAAAGGCGATCTTGTGCGTCTGGTTTCACCGGCAAGTTATCCAGATCAGTCTGGTATTGATGAGTACATCAGTGCGCTGAAAAGTTGGGGGCTTCGATGTGACACTGGAGAGCATGTTTTATCAAAATTCGGGTTTATGGCTGGTACTGACGCTGAACGTCTAAAGGATCTCAACGAAGCATTCAGAGATCCGCTAGTGCGCGCGATTATAACTACAAGAGGTGGAGCCGGAGCTTACAAAATAGCTGACGATATCGATTTTAAAGCAGTGCGTGCTGACCCAAAACCGTTGGTTGGATTTAGTGATATTACCAGCTTGCATTTATCACTGTTTGAGCAATGCCGAGTCGGTGGTATTCATGGTTGTTTATACGGTACGAAAGCTCAATTTACTGTTAGGCAGCTTCTTATGACTACCGAGTCCATAATTCTCAAACGTATGCCTGAAGCAGTTTCAGCACAAATTCGTTTTCCCGGAACAGCGCAGGGACGATTGATCGGGGGAAACCTTCAAATGGTCGCTACCTCAATTGGGGTGCGAATGCCTAATATGAAAGGAGCTATTCTGTTTCTGGAATATCATCGGGCTGGATTAGGAACAATTGATCGATACCTGACTCAACTTCTGCGTTCTGGAGCATTGGAAGGAATTGTTGGTGTAGCACTTGGTTCTTTCGAAAGTGCCAGAGAACATATTGACCGTGGATGGAGCGTTGTTGACGTACTGAACGACCGTCTTGGCAAGCTCAATGTACCCGTGCTTGGTGGAATCTACGCAGGTCACGATCTTACAGGTGAAGATGGAAATCATGATCAAAGCGCAGTTCCGCTCGGTTCACTGGCTAAACTTAATGTCGAAAAAGGAACGCTCGAAGTCGAGTCATTGATGTGTTAGTCCGGCATTACACTGTGCTCGCCTGTTGAAAGTTTCTGATAGAAGATTGAATATGGCTGGATACTTTACCCGTAGTTTTTAACGCTTCGGTTGAATATAGTATGCTTCTCCAATTATGTAAGCGACTTTTAATGATGCGTCTGAAAAGCAATAGAATTGAAAATTCCCTGCTAAGCGCAAATTCTGAGCAAAAGAAAACCCGGCCTCTGCGTGAGCAAAGAGCCGGGTTAGTTCCTTCTGATTGGTTGCAAGTTTACGAAGCTCGCACTGTTAACCCAGTAAACCGCACGCCAGAAAAGCCAAACTATGTGTCCAGACTCAAACGTATCGCCAAGAGCCAACCCAGTGGGCAGTAGGTAAACTACTTGGCCTGAATCTCCAAAAGCTCCACTTCGAACACCAATGTCTCGCCAGGGCCAATGTTTTGACCCGCACCACGATCACCGTAGGCCAGATCCGATGGAATGACGAATTTGAACTTACTGCCAAGGTTCATCAGTTGCAGCCCTTCAGTCCAGCCGGGGATTACGCCTTTAAGGGGAAATGAGGCTGGCTCACCACGAGCGATTGAGCTGTCGAATTCGGTTCCGTCGATTAACGTACCAACATAGTGCACGCTGACAGTGTCATCGATAGATGGCTTCGCACCATCGTCGGCTGCGGTGAGCACTTCATATTGTAAGCCGCTCTCCGTAGTGGTTACACCGTCACGTGCAGCATTATCAGCAAGAAATTTCTCTCCTTCGGCTTTGGCAGCCGATGCTTTTTCTTCTGCAGCTTTCATTTGCTCGGCTTGCATGATGCCTTGAGCTTCCTCAAGCGTCATGAGGGTGTCAGCGCCTTCGTTCTGCGCCTTCATGGCTTCAAGCAAAATGTCGTAGTCGAGTTCGCCATAGTTCTTCAAAACGCGCTCACCAATGATCATACCCAAGCCATAGCTGAGCTTGTGATTGTCGGTTTCGAGAGTGGTTTCAGCAAAAGCACTGGTGGATAGCGCGCCCACTAGGGCAACAGCTAAAAGCTGTGATTTCATGTATAGGATCCTCTGGATATAGTTAAACGGTCAAACATACCAGAATACTATGTCACATATCATAGCGAAATTGTGACAAGGCGGGCAGTGAAAGCCTCCGCAGGCTCAAAAATGGCCCTATCGCAATACAGTTTGAATCTGTTTGCCGGACTGGTTTACGGAATTATTGCTCTCATTCATCGATTCGATGACTCGGTAGGCGCTAATGACAAGCATCTGATCGACTTCACTGGCCAAGTTACGAGGGTAAAGCGCAAGCACGTCACGCTTGTATCCTTCGCATGCCCGGCCTATAAGGTTATTCACCTGCATCGCAGGCATTTCGCTCGTATTGGCATTTCGTTCCAGGCAAGCGTTCCAACGCTCAATGGCGGCGCGCCTTTGTTCAGTCTCGTAAGCTTTGGTGGATGCGCTAACGCAACCGGAAAGCCAAAGAATACTTGCAAGGATTGCGTAGAGAGCACTTGATTTGAACCGGCACATGGTTTCCTCCAACGTACTTTACAGCACGCATACTTCGTTGTTATTACGTCGTTTAATACTTAACTGAAGCTCTTCTTGGCTTCTTTGTAGTTACACTCTACGTAATTGGTATCGACAACCATGCTGGGTGTTCGCTAGTAAGTGCGTGTGGTAACGCACAAGATGCAACCAGAGATGGTGGGAGAGTTATGGTTTTGTGTTTGTGTCGTGGTTCAAACGTGCTGAGTGTGAAGCAGTCGGCGCATTGTCCACAACCAGATTATGGCCAGGAACACGATGATCAGCATTGGCAGCGCAAGTAAATTAACGCTCTGCCAGCCCCACAGGTGGTGCACCGTTCCTGTTGTTAATGCCGTAAGCGTCACCACGCTGAATACAGACAGATCGTTAAACCCCTGAGCACGGGATTTCTCAGCCGGATTGTATGCATCGGTTAATAAGGTTGTGCCACCTACGTAGAGAAAATTCCAGCTAATACCCAGTGCCACTAGTGCAATGACAAAATTTGCCACGCTAATGGGTGCAAGAAGATTAACAGCGATGCTAATGAACCCGAAGACGGCACCAGCAAGTAACACGGGTACTATGCCAAGACGCTTGATCAGGTGGCCTGTGAAAAAGGATGGTGCAAACATCGCCACTACATGCCATTGAATAACGGTGCCAGTATCGGCCATACCATAGTGGTGGGCGTCCATCGCCAGAGGTGTTGATGACATGACAAAGTTCATCGCGCCGTAGCCAAGCATTTGGCATATGACGGCCACAATAAATATCGGTTGAGAGATTAATTCACCCAGTGGACGAACCGTGTAGTCGCCCTCAATAACATGTGTATTGAGTACCGGTAAATCAGCAAAGGCAATGGTGAACATGGAGAGCAGATACACGCCCATAAGCACAACAAAAGGACCAGCAAACTCATGAGCCGCAAATATGCCACTACTCCAGCTGGCAAGGTTAGGCCCGATGAAGGCTGCGATAACACCCCCAGCCATGACCAAAGAGATTGACAGGCTTTTGTTTGATGGATTAACCACTTCGGCAGCGGTAAATCGATAGTAGTTTGCAAATCCGGCAAACACACCAAAGCACACGGTTGCTACGCAATAACCATAAAAGTTGTTGTCTAGAATTGACCATAGCGCAATACCTGCACCGACTACACCAATTGCGCCGGCTAACAGGAAACCGATTTTACGACCAAACTTTCCCATGATGAATGAGGCAGGCACGCTAGTGCACATGATCGCAAAAAACTGTAAGGCCAGGGGCAGGGTGGTGAGTCGTTTGTCTGGTGCCAGATCGAATCCTATCAATGCCGATACCGTGATCAGCATCGATGCACCAACATACATATACGCGTTGCACAGTGACAGCAGGTATACCGTATACGGCATTCGTTCCGGATTAGTTGTCATGAGCGGGGATCTATGTGATGTTTGAAAGGCGAGTATGTGTGCAGCATATTAACCTTAGCTGCGAGAATGGCGGCTTTTACGAGCGGCTTTTCGCGCCGCTTTTTTCTCTTCTTTTTTTACTGCTTTCTCTGCACGAATTATTTCGACGTCGGACAGCTCTTTTAATTTCATATCGGGTGTTTCCAACGTCATATCGCCTAGCCGTCCAGCCCGAAACTCAGTGAGCAGCAATCGTGCCGAGCGGTCAAAATCAACCAGGCCTCGACCGCCGATACAACCGCGGTTGCGCCCAATCGCCTCTAGGGTTCCGACACTGCTATCCAATGGCAGATCGGCGCCGTAGCGTTGCACTAGTTGCTCCGGGTAGTGTACGCAAAGGTAGTCCAGAAGATGTGTAGCTACATCCGCACTGTCCATGGCAGTATCGCGAATGGCGCCAGTCGCGGCTAACCGATAACCACTGTACGGGTTGTCCACATTTGGCCATAGAACACCGGGTGTATCGCGCAGCACCCAATGATCGGTCAAAACAATGTGTTGTTGACGTTTGGTGATTGCAGGCTCATTGCCGGTTTTTGCCACGGTTCGACCAGCCAGTAAATTGATTAGCGTGGATTTGCCTACATTGGGGATGCCGACCACCATTACTACGAAAGGGTTCACGCGAGACTGCGATGGTTTCACCATAGTTTTTATCAGTGGTTGAATGGCTTTGATACTCAGCGTGTCTTGCGAGCTGATCTTGATCGACTTGGTAGTGTGGGACTCATACGCTTCGAGCCAGATGTTTGTTTGATTATCGTCAGCCAGATCGGATTTAGTTAACACCTTCAAGCAGGGCTTACGCCCGCGCAATTGTTCTAGCATCGGGTTTTCGCTGCTGAATGGGATGCGCGCATCGAGCACCTCTAAAATGACGTCGGTGTCGGGTAACACCATGGCCATTTCTTTACGAGCTTTGTGCATGTGGCCGGGAAACCATTGAATTGCCATAAAAAACTAATTTCTCTTGGCGGCCAGTAACACGCGATCTGATTCAATCACAATGCGACGCTGTTTGTATAATGCACTTAACGCGCGCTTATAGTTCTTTTTGCTCACTCCAAATGTGGCATAGATATCGTCAGGTGCACTTTTGTCAGTAATGAGTGACACTCCGTCGTGGGCTTTTATATATTGGATAATTTCATCTGTGAGTGCGGCCTTTAACTGATCGTTGGTCGGCTGCAGGGCGAGATCGATTCGGTGGTCTTGGCGCAACCGTTTGATATAACCGGTCGTCGTTTGACCCACTTTTATATCACTGAATATCTCATCTTTGTACAACAAACCAATTGCACGATGCTCAATCACGCACTTGAACCCCAGGTCGGTGCGTTGATAAATGAGTATCGAGACCTTCTGCCAGGCTTCAAAGCCATCATCGGTTTCACACAAGTGTTTATCCAGCTGGCTACTTGCCGCCAACCGACCACTGCTATCCAGATAAATTAGCACGCACTCTTTAAGTCCCTCATGTACTGGGCGGCGCTGCTCATTGAATGGGAGAAAAAGATCTTTTGCGATA
>JAHQVR010000353.1 GCA_019634245.1 Gammaproteobacteria bacterium | reverse complement strand
TATCGAGAGCAGGGGCATTATCTCGAGCGCATGTATAAATGGGCTAAGCGTGTGGGTGTCGACGAAATACGGGCTCGCATTATGGAAGATGTTGATAGTCGCGCAAACTATCTCAGGCGCTTTGTTGAGTCTCAAAAAATCGCTCAACACGATCCTTGGAGTGAACGTGCTAAGAAAACAAAGCACGTTCATGAGTTTACCGTTAAGCCTATTGAGTTAGTCGAGACCTTCGCATGAGCACGTCCAGTCAGCGGTGGGCAAAAATTTGTGCGTTTGAAGACATACCGGTCCGGGGTGCAGTTCGTGTGCAACACGGCAGCGTTCCCATTGCCATCTTCAGAACCATCAAAGACGAAATTAGAGCCTTGGAGGATAAGTGTCCGCACAAAGGCGGGCCACTAAGTGATGGCATTGTCCACAGTAATTGTGTCACTTGTCCTCTGCATAACTGGGATATTTCGCTGGACACTGGTCAGGCGATGGGCGCTGACAGCGGTTCGACCAACACCTATAACGTCAAGATAGAAGATGGCCAGGTGCTTCTTGAAATTGATTGCGCGTCCAAATTGTCCGTTGCCTAGCCGTTGCCATGTCTGCCTGCAGTAACTCTGTCTCCACCACCTGCCCTTATTGTGGGGTAGGGTGCGGTGTACACGCTACACACGAGAATGATCAAGTTAAAATTTCTGGCGACCCAGATCATCCGGCTAATTTTGGCAAACTGTGTTCTAAAGGCTACGCGTTAGCGGACACGTTAGAAGATACGCAGCGCCTACTTTCCCCTAGATATGAAGGTAAAAAGGTCTCCTGGAGTTTTGCTACCACACTCATTGCCAACCGTTTTTCGGAAGTGATTGAACAGTATGGTCCTGAAGCTATTGCATTTTACGTCTCAGGACAGTTGCTCACCGAAGACTACTACGTTGTAAATAAGTTTATAAAAGGCTTTATCGGTACTGCCAATATCGATACCAATTCGCGTCTGTGTATGGCCTCAAGTGTCGCCGGTCACAAGCGAGCCTTTGGTAGTGATACGGTCCCAGGTTGCTATGAGGATTTAGAGTCAGCCGATCTTGTAATACTCGTGGGGTCTAATCTGGCTTGGTGCCATCCGGTGTTGTTCCAACGCATCGAAAAGGCCAAGCGCGATAGACCGAAAATGAAAACGGTGGTTATCGATCCGCGCAGAACCGCAACAGCGGAGCTTGCTGATGAGCATCTTGCGATAGCGCCGGGAGGTGAATCTGACCTTGCCTTGTTCTCCGGATTGCTGGCCTATCTGATTCAACAGGATGCTGTGGATCATGAATGGATTGATGCGAACACCCAAAATTTTGATGCTGCTGCTGAGGCGGTGCAAGCCTGGAGTGTGGCTACCGTGGCTGAAGCTACTGGCCTTCCTGAGGCACAGATTGTTCGCTTTTACGATCAGTTTCTGCGAACTGAAAAAGTGGTCACGGTATATAGCCAAGGCGTGAATCAATCACATCGCGGAACCGACACTGTCAATAGCATTATCAATACACATTTAGTCACGGGGCGTATAGGTAAACCAGGCTGCGGCCCTTTTTCTATTACCGGTCAGCCGAACGCCATGGGTGGACGTGAAGTGGGCGGGTTGGCGAATATGCTGACTTGCCATATGGATTTGGAAAACCCAGAACACCGATCGTTGGTACAACGCTATTGGCAATCGCCTAGTATGGCCGAAAAACCTGGCTTGAAAGCGGTTGATATGTTCAATGCTGTTGCAGACGGTCAGATAAAAGCACTATGGATTATGGCCACGAATCCTGTGGATAGTATGCCTGGTGCTGATTCTATTGCGGAAGCTCTCACTCGATGCCCGTTGGTCATAGTGTCAGACGTAACCGACCAGACTGATACCGCCACCTACGCCAATATGTTGCTACCAGCGCGTGCCTGGTCGGAGAAAAACGGTACCGTTACGAACAGTGAGAGAAGAATCTCCAGACAGCGGGCGTTTAGGAAATCGCCTGTACTGGCACGCTCTGACTGGTGGGCTGTGAGTCAAGTAGCGAAAAAGATGGGCTACGAATCCGCCTTTGACTATCAACACGCCAGTGAGATTTTTAAGGAATTCGCGGGGCTATCGTGCTATGAAAATAAGGGTACACGGGATTTTAACATCGGTGCATTTGCCGACATCAATAAAGCACAATACAACGATTTGCAACCCTTTCAGTGGCCGAAGCTCACTTTGCAGGATTCTACGTCACCCATTCGGTTTTTCTCTGAAGGTGAATTTTACACAGACAATCGCAAAGCTCGATTTATTTCCGTTCAACCATCAGATTTGGGCGTAACTGAAAAAAAACTCAACGCTCGCTCAGAAGCCACTTCCTTTATTTGCAATACCGGAAGGATACGGGATCAGTGGCATACCATGACCAGAACCGGTTTTAGTGCGCGATTGACCTCTCACATTGGCGAACCATTTGTTGAAATAAATGTAAGAGATGCTGATATTCTGGGTTTGCAAGATGCTGTTTTGGTGGATGTAGAGAGTGAGTCAGGGTGCATCCGATTGCGACTGTTGAAATCAGATCGAATACGTTCGGGTTCTGTGTTTATCCCCATGCATTGGAATGATCGATACGCATCGAATGCACGAATTAATGCGCTGGTACATACGCTCACCGATCCAGTGTCTGGGCAGCCTGCTCTAAAGAATCAACGGGTTCATCTAAAGCCTGTAGCGATCAGATGCTATGGCTTTATGTTGACTAAAGAGAAACCCAAAGACCTAAGCTTTGCCTACTGGGCTTCAGCGCCGGTCGAGCAAGGATGGAAAACAGAATTTGCCGCCCATCAGTCTGCTGAACTGACCATGATCTCCATGGTTGAGCAGACAGAGCATCGTTGGGCAGAGTCTGGTAAAGCTTCGTCAACAGAACTCTTAACTTACGATGATGCCCAGCAGTCGATTTTTCGGTCCTGTTGGTTCGACGGATGCCAGCTTTCTAAAGCAGTTTTTCTCGGACCAGGGCCGGTAAGCCTCTCGCGTCAAGCAACATGCACTCTTTTAACGCATTCTTTTGATTCTCAATTGGATCGATTTGCGGTTATCTCAGGCGCCGGGCTTGTAGATAAGCCGGATACGGGAGCCACTGTGTGTAGTTGTTTGAGCGTGGGGAGTAAAACGATTCGGACCGCTATTGAAAATGGCTGTAAATCAGTGAAATCTGTGGGTATTGCCTGTGGTGCCGGTACCCAGTGTGGGTCCTGCCAAGCAGATATTTATCGTCTCTTAGAATCGTCGTCTAACGAAACTAGAACAGTCGCTGTGGCCTAAAGGCGTCTCCTAGCCCTAAGTTGACGCAGTTCTTGTCAGCACGGCTGCCTGCACCATGATGATGCGCTGGGAAAAATTATTGCCTTCATATTGGGCATCTGTGCCCGCACGAATATTTTTAGGATGATCCAACTAGTTTTTCGCATTATTCACTAGTCCACTCGGGCCAGCGGACTCAAAACAGCCGCGGCCCGTGTCTTCATCTAAAAATATATCGGGAGATATTGGTGATTAAAAATTTCAAGAGAAGTGCATTGTTAGGTGCTCTTGGCGTAGCCACGGCATCCTTTGCACCGGTTCATTCATCTTTTGCGGCAGATACCATTAAGGTCGGTGTGCTGCACTCGCTGTCAGGCACCATGGCCATCAGTGAAACCACACTTAAAGACACTATGTTGATGCTCATCGAATCACAGAATGCCAAAGGTGGCCTTCTGGGTAAGGAGCTTGAGGCCGTGGTCGTTGACCCAGCTTCCGATTGGCCATTGTTTGCAGAGAAAGCTCGCGAGCTCATCGAAAAAGAAGAGGTGGATGCTATTTTCGGTTCATGGACTTCGGTCTCACGCAAATCGGTATTACCTGTCATTGAAGAGCTCAATGGTTTGTTCTTCTATCCAGTTCAATATGAAGGTGAAGAGTCTTCAAAGAATGTTTTTTACACCGGTGCTGCTCCGAACCAACAGGCTATTCCAGCTGTGGATTATCTGATGGACGAAATCGGCGCAGAGCGATGGGTATTGGCTGGAACTGACTATGTATACCCTCGAACCACCAACAAGATTTTAGAAGCATACCTACTGGGCAAAGGGGTTGCCCCAGACGACATAATGATCAACTACACACCCTTTGGTCATAGTGATTGGCAGAGTATCGTTTCTGAAATTAAGCAATTTGGAAGTGCAGGAAAAAAGACAGCTGTGGTCTCCACAGTCAATGGCGATGCCAATGTGCCTTTCTACAAAGAGCTGGCTAACCAAGGTGTCTCCGCAGAGGACATTCCGGTCATAGCATTTTCGGTTGGAGAAGAGGAACTCTCTGGCTTCGACACCGGTCCGTTAGTGGGACATTTGGCTGCTTGGAATTACTTCATGAGTGTCGAAAGTGACGAAAATGATCAGTTCATTGATGCCTGGCTGGAGTTTATTGAGGATGAAGATCGCGTCACTAACGATCCCATGGAAGCTCATTACATTGGCTTTAATATGTGGGTGAAAGCGGTTGAGAAAGCCGGTTCTACTGATTCTGAAGCCGTACAGGAAGCCATCATTGGCGTAGCAGTGCCTAATCTCTCCGGTGGAATATCTGCGATGATGCCCAACCATCACATCACTAAGCCTGTGCTTATCGGTGAAATTCAAGATGATGGTCAGTTCGAAATTGTCTGGGAAACTAGCGGGTTGGTCGCTGGTGATGCCTGGTCTGATTTTCTACCTGATTCCAAAGACTTGATTTCCGATTGGCGTCCACCGCTGTCTTGTGGAAACTTCAATGTCACCACGGCGGTTTGTTCAGGACAAAATCTCTAACCTGAGCAGGATGCTTGTACCTGCTTGATGTCCACGGGCATTTAGCATGTTTATACCCAACGGGGTTCGTAGCTGTGGCGAACCTCGTTGGGCCTATAAAAACACAGTACATTTTTCTACTAGATCCTTTTATAAGTTGCCTTTCATGTCCGTGATCAAATCAGGTTGCCTTTCGACATTGCGCGTTTGTGGCGGGTGTCGGTTGACAGCATGCCTATTTTTACTCTGCGCTCTTCCGCTGTTTTCCAGTGGTGTGCTAGCGGATGACAATGAGTTGATTCAGACGTTGGTCCCTGAATTAACCCACAAGTCCAAAGAGATTCGTATTGAAGCTCTCAACACCCTGGCTCAATCGGATGCCAGTAGAAAATCACTTTGGCTTCAGAGCATTCTTGACGGTGAAATGTATGTTCTTAAAAGCACTGGTGATGCCGTCATTGCAGAGAAGTCCGGTAAAGAATATGTACTTACTAGTGCGGTCGATGGATCGGACTTGGGTGTGGAGAAAAAACGGGCCATAAGAAAATTTAGAGTTGATAACGCTATCCGCACTCATCTACGGTCCCTGATAGGGTCGTTAGCGTTGGAAAACCCAGACCCCGAACAACGATTAGACGCAGTTAACGCGTTGATGGGCAAAGCGGACGAATCCACGGTTGAAAGAATTCGTGCCTTAAAGCAAACCGAAACGGACCCTTCTGTTGCGGAAGCGTTTACATTGCTGATCGCGGTTCACGATTTAGATTCAGATAATCCTGAGCGACAAACCGCGGCGCTCAAGGTGGTCGATGGTAACCTTGATAACAATGCAATCAATGCGTTGCGAAAACTCTCTACTGACTCAGACAATCCAGAAATGGCTGTTAGGGCCAAAGCGCTATTGACGAAAGCAGAGGCCATGAAAGTTTGGTATACCCGGGCCGAAACTGTTTTTTTTGGGCTTAGCCTCGGATCAGTATTGGTTATTGCGGCCATTGGGCTCGCCATAACCTTTGGTGTGATGGGCGTCATTAACATGGCCCATGGTGAGCTGATCATGTTGGGTGCTTATACCACCTATTTTGTGCAGCTTATGATGCCAAACTGGATTGACTATTCATTGCTGGTGGCTGTGCCAGCGGCTTTTATAGTGTCCGGCCTGGTTGGGATATTGATAGAGCGTACAGTGATCCAACATTTGTATGGACGACCTTTGGAAACGCTGCTGGCAACGTTTGGTATCAGCTTAATCTTGCAGCAAGTGGTTCGAACGTTTGTATCTTCTCAAAATGTAGCGGTCATTAATCCTTCGTGGATGTCTGGATCTTGGATGGTTAACCCTGCACTGTCATTGACACTTAACAGAATGGTGATCATCGCCTTTTGCCTTTGTGTATTTGCTGTGTTGTTGTTTGTATTTACACGCACGGGTTTTGGGTTGCAGATGCGGGCGGTCGCTCAGAATCGGGATATGGCCAGAGCTATGGGTATTCGTTCTGCGCGGGTAGATGCGTTGACGTTTGGTCTGGGCTCTGGCATAGCTGGAATGGCCGGCGTCGCTTTGAGTCAGCTCGGTAATGTCGGACCCAACCTGGGTCAGAATTACATTATTGATTCTTTTATGGTGGTGGTGTTCGGCGGCGTAGGTAACCTTTGGGGAACGCTGGTGGCCGGTATGTCGCTGGGTATCGGCAATAAACTCTTGGAGCCCTGGGCAGGGGCCGTGTTGGCGAAGATTGTCCTGCTCGTATTTATCATATTGTTTATTCAAAAACGTCCCCGAGGTTTATTTCCGCAACGTGGCAGATCGGTGGATGCATAAATGATGAATTATTCGCAACCAGCGCTGCGGATGTTCGATCGGCTCATGATCTGTGCGCTTGTCATATTGATAATCGCCGTACCAGTGTCGAATTTATTGTTCACTGATCAACACCCGCTTCATATTGGAACCTATAACGTCACGCTAATAGGCAAATACCTGTGTTTTGCGTTGTTAGCGTTATCGGTAGATTTAGTCTGGGGTTATCTGGGTATATTGAGCTTGGGGCATGGAGCGTTTTTCGCGTTGGGTGGCTATGCCATGGGCATGTATTTGATGCGGCAAATTGGCGATCGGGGTGTATATGGCAATCCGATTTTGCCGGATTTCATGGTGTTTCTAAATTGGCAGGAGTTACCCTGGTTCTGGATGGGTATGGACCATTTTCCTATTGCTTTGATTGCCATTGTTTGTGCACCTGGGTTACTTGCCTTCGTATTTGGTTGGTTTGCGTTTCGTAGCCGTGTAAACGGTGTGTATTTATCCATAATTACGCAAGCGATGACCTTTGCGCTGATGCTCGCGTTTTACCGAAATGAAATGGGTTTTGGTGGTAACAACGGTCTAACAGATTTTAAAGATATCCTAGGATTTTCTTTGCAAAGTCAGGTTACCCGCAATGGTTTGTTTATCGCTTCAGGAGTTGCCTTGTTGTTGAGTTATTTGGTGTGTTTGCGTTTAATGAATTCTCGTGCTGGGCGCGTCGCTCAAGCAATACGCGACGCGGAATCTCGCACACGCTTCTTAGGATTTAATGTCGACAGCTACAAACTTTGGCTATTTACGTTTTCGGCTGTGCTGGCCGGCATTGCCGGAGCGTTGTATGTACCTCAGGCCGGCATCATCAACCCCAGAGAAATGGCACCGCTAGGGTCGATAGAAATTGTTGTCTGGGTTGCGATTGGCGGTCGGGGTACTCTCTACGGACCTATTATCGGCGCGATATTGGTGAACTATGCTAAGAGCTGGTTTACGGTTGCGCTACCCGAATATTGGATCTTTGCTCTGGGTGCTTTGTTTGTTTTGTCCACGTTATTTTTACCGCGTGGCATAACGGGCATTTGGCAGAAGAAAACGTGATGTTGGCGAGTAAAAGAGGCTTGTTGCGACGAGATAAGGTATTTGATTTCCTTATTCCCAACGCCAGTGAATTGTTAAATCCGGATTACGGCACTTTGCTGTATATGGAAGACGTAAGCGTTGCGTTTGATGGATTCAAAGCCATCAATCGTTTAAATTTTTACGTCAATAATGGCGAACTACGTTGTTTAATCGGCGCTAACGGTGCGGGTAAAACAACGATGCTCGATATCATTACTGGAAAAACATCTCCGGACACGGGAAAAGTTATATTTGGTGAGAACATTGATCTACTGGATCTAAACGAATCTGAAATCGCCCGTATCGGTATAGGTCGAAAATTTCAGAAACCAACCGTGTTTGAACAGCTAAGTGTATTTGAAAATCTTGAACTGTCCATGGCGGATAAGAAATCGGTTTTGTATACGGTTCGTTGCAAGCTTAACTCGGCCCAACTCGACCAGATAGAAGAAGTGGCCGCTACGGTGGGTCTATCAGAATTCCTAGATAAGCGGGCTGGCATTTTGTCACATGGACAGAAGCAGTGGTTGGAAATCGGCATGCTGCTAATGCAAGAACCATTGTTGTTATTGGTGGATGAGCCTGTCGCCGGTATGACTCATCAGGAAATGGAAAAAACCGGGGAGCTTCTTGTCAGTCTTGCCGGTAAACACACGGTCATCGTGGTAGAGCATGACATGGAATTTATACGTTCGATAGCCAAGAGAGTTACTGTACTGCATCAAGGATCGGTGTTGGCAGAGGGCAGTATGGATGACATTCAAAACGACGAAGAAGTTCGCCGTGTGTATTTAGGCGAATAGTTCTCATGTTCACAGTTAATAAACTGAATCAGTATTACGGGCAGAGTCATACTTTGTGGGATTTGGACTTTGAAATTCCGGCCAAAAGTTGCACCTGCGTGTTAGGAAGAAATGGCGTGGGTAAAACCACACTGATGCAGTGTCTGATGGGGTTAGCACCGAAAATCAGCGGCGAAATTCTCTTCGATGGAAAGGATTTAGTGACCATGGACGTAGAGAAGCGTGCGTCTATGGGCATCGCTTACATTCCTCAAGGACGGCAAATATTTGCCCAGCTAACGGTTGAGGAAAATATTCGTACCGGCTTTTTTGCCAGTCGAGCTGGTCATACGTCGGTGCCTTCGTCAGTGTATGATCTTTTTCCAGTACTTAAGGAAATGAGAAATCGACGAGGAGGAGACTTATCAGGCGGGCAACAACAGCAACTGGCTATTGCTCGAGCCTTGGTATTAGACCCTACCGTTTTGATTATGGACGAACCTGCAGAAGGTATACAACCTTCCATCGTTCAAGAGATTGGTGATGTCATAACCCGACTGAATCAAGATCACGATATGACCATCGTGCTGGTGGAGCAAAAGCTGCCGTTCGCCCGCCGCGTTGGGAATCAATTTATCATCCTGGATCGGGGGCGGTTGATGGCTAAAGGCAAGATGCCTGAGCTTGATGATGCACTCGTGAAGAAATACCTTACCGTTTGAGAATGAGTACTTAACACCATGACACAGCGATTGCTCGACACTATGAAGTTCTTCTCTGCGATTGTGCTAACGACCACTGCATTAGTTTTTCCGCTCAAAAGTCACGCACACTTAGACGGAACCGTGCATGGCTTTCACGGTGCGTCGGCACTGGGGGTTCTTTTGTTGATCTGGCTAGGAGGCGTCATAGTCTGGACAACTGCCAAAAGAAAAACGTAGCCGACTATGAACCACGCGGTAGCGCCATTGAGTGAGTGCCAGCGTTGGAGGGCAGCCCTTGAACTGTCTTTCGAACCGGGTCCGGAACGCACGTTCGTTCGGCGCAGTCATATCGGCCCACTAAGTGTTCAGCGGCCGTTGTATCCCGAAGATCAGGTTGCCCATGTCTATGTGCTGCACCCTCCAGGGGGTATGGTGGGCGGTGATGATCTTGATATTGCCGCAACAGTCCAAACCGGCGCATTGGGATTAGTGACGACACCTGGGGCCACCAAATTTTACCGAACCAATGGTGCTACATCCAACCTGCGGCAACACCTACAGATTCAAGGTGGCTCAATGGAGTGGTTTCCGCAAGAGAACATATTTTTTAATCGCTCGGATGCTGCACTCACGACGTTAATAGAAACCACGGGAGATGCGGCTTTTGCCGGATGGGATATCCAATGTTTTGGCCGAGTCGCCGGTGATGAGCCCTTTGTTCAAGGTTCTGTATTGAATACGCTTAACTATGTCCATAACGGTGAGTTGATTTTTGCTGATCGTCTGTGTGTGAATGCCAGTCATCCTCTTTCAGCAAAGACAACCTTACGCGGTAATACGGTTACCGGCACGTTGCTGATGAACGGCATGTCAAAAGACAGTTGCGAGCTCGCCCATAGAGCTTTAACCGAACAGTCTGAGTTTTTTGTCACCTGCATAGATTCTCTGTTGCTCGTCCGGTATCTGGGCAACAGTGCCGAATCAGCCAAACAAGGTTTCTGTGCTGTATGGTCGTGCTTGCGATGTACACTCAACCAACGTTCGCCGTGCAAGCCAAGAATTTGGGCAACTTAATAGCACCAATCTCTATTGGAGGAAAAATGTCATGGATCTAAACCCCCGAGAGAAAGATAAATTATTGTTGTTTACCGCAGCTTTATTAGCTGAGCGACGACTTGAGCGTGGATTAAAACTGAATTATCCAGAGGCGATCGCCTTTATTAGTATGCATATCATGGAAGGTGCACGAGATGGTGAGACTGTGGCGGAACTCATGAGCAAAGGCCGACAGCTACTGTCGACCGATCAGGTTATGGATGGTGTGCCTGAATTAATTCATGATGTGCAAGTGGAGGCCACGTTTCCAGACGGTACCAAACTCGTCACTGTTCATGAGCCTATACAACCAACAGGTAGTCAGTCGGCTCAAACACAAGTTGTCCCCGGCGAAGTGAAAACTGCCCAAGGTGATATCGTTTTAAATGAGTCTCGAGAAGTCATCAGCGTGGTGGTGTCGAATGAAGGAGACCGGCCGATTCAAGTGGGTTCGCATTATCATTTTTATGAAGTCAATCCATCGTTAAGTTTTGATCGCGAGCCGACACGAGGATTTAGACTAAACATAGCCGCTGGGACAGCCGTTCGATTTGAGCCAGGACAACAGCGCAGCGTGGAGTTGGTGGCCCTATCGGGCGACCGTAAGGTCTACGGGTTTAATCAACGCATTATGGGTCAGCTTTAGGAGCAATTCGCATGACGACGATTACACGACAAGCTTATGCTGAAATGTATGGCCCCACCACTGGCGACCGAGTGCGATTGGCGGATACCGACCTTTGGATAGAGGTGGAAGACGACCAAACGATTTACGGCGAAGAGGTTAAGTTCGGCGGATGGAAGGTGATACGTGATGGCATGGGTCAATGCCAACTGAGCTCAAAACACACTGTAGACACAGTGATAACCAATGCACTGATCGTCGATCACTGGGGTATTGTCAAGGCCGACATAGGTATTAAAGAGGGTCGAATTCAGGCAATTGGCAAAGCGGGTAACCCCGATATTCAACCGGCGGTAACCATTCCAGTGGGCCCGGGTACAGAGGTAATTGCCGGTGAAGGCATGATCACGACAGCCGGAGGAATTGACGCCCACATACATTTCATCTGCCCTCAGCAAATTGAAGAGGCGCTTTGCTCAGGTGTTACCACGATGCTTGGTGGTGGCACCGGACCGGCGACCGGCACGAATGCCACCACTTGTACACCGGGACCATGGCATATACACCGGATGTTGCAATCATCTGATGCGTTTGCCATGAACCTTGGGTATTTGGGCAAAGGCAATGCCAGCTTACCGGAAGCGCTTCGGGAGCAAGTGGCTGCGGGGGCCATCGGTTTGAAACTACACGAGGACTGGGGCACAACCCCTGCGTCTATTGATTGCTGTTTGTCTGTCGCGGAAGAAATGGATGTGCAGGTGGCTATACACACCGACACGCTAAACGAATCAGGCTTTGTTGAACACAGTTTGGCAGCGATGAAAGGCCGAACGATTCATACTTACCATACAGAAGGCGCCGGTGGCGGCCATGCGCCGGATATTATCAAGGCCTGCGGTCAGTCGAATGT
Source organism: Gammaproteobacteria bacterium (assembly GCA_019634245.1). The sequence continues at coordinate 4,349 of JAHQVR010000353.1, read as the reverse complement.
ACTTCCCTCTTCAACTAACCCCACTCGGCCCTATACAATCAATACCATCGATGAACATTTGGATATGCTGATGGTTTGTCACCATCTGGATCCATCTATCGCTGAAGATGTTGCGTTTGCAGAATCGCGTATTCGTCGAGAAACAATTGCCGCTGAAGATATATTGCAAGACCTTGGAGCGTTCTCCATGATTGCTTCAGATTCGCAAGCCATGGGAAGGGTGGGAGAAGTCATATGCCGAACTTGGCAAACCGCTCATAAAATGCGTCAGCAACGCGGAAGTTTGGAGCAAGACCGAAATGATATCGATAATTTTCGTGTTAAACGATACATCGCCAAGTACACCATAAACCCCGCGATCACTCATGGAATTGCGCACGAAGTCGGTTCGGTGGAAGTGGGTAAGCTTGCAGATCTAGTACTTTGGAAGCCTGCATTTTTTGGATCAAAGCCATCCATGATCATTAAAGGTGGGATGATCGCCAGTGCGCCCATGGGTGATCCCAATGCGTCTATTCCAACACCTCAACCTGTCCATTATCGACCGATGTTTGGTGCGTATGGGAATGCACGACATGCCACATCCATTACCTTCTTGTCTGAACAAGCGAGCAGCGAAGGCGTGGCTGAAGAACTCAATTTACAAAGTCTCACGGCCACGGTATCTAACTGCCGTAAAGTGACGAAGGGCGACATGGTACATAACGATTGGCAACCGGATATCACGGTTGACCCCCAAACCTATGAAGTTATTGCGGATGGGGAACAGCTAACCTGCGAACCAGCCAGCCAGCTACCGTTGGCGCAGCTGTTTCAGTTGTTTTAGCCATGTGGGTATTTGACCGAACTGCGGCGCAAGAGGCCGATCCTGATTGCTCAGTGTCCTTACCCTATGACAAACGAGTGCGTGGTCGGGTTCGCATCCACCTTGATAACGATCAAGGCGTTGCGGGGATTCATGTACCTCGAGGGGAGTTGTTGCGTGATGGAGATAAGCTGGCAAGCGCTGACGGGCATGTGTTGCTGATTCATGCTGAGCCTGAATCAGTCTCTGTGGCCTCGACCGACAACGCCTTACTGTTTGCTCGTGCTTGTTATCATGTAGGTAATCGACACACACAAGTGCAAATTGAGTCAAATCGGTTGATGTATTTACATGATCATGTGCTCGATGACATGCTCAGTTCACTGGGCTTGACCGTGGTTTCTCAACAATGGCCTTTTGAACCTGAAAGTGGTGCCTACGCTGTCGGCCACGGCCACGGCCACGGTCACGGTCACGGTCACAGCGATGAGCATCACCATCGCCACGATACCGATCACTATGATCCCCACCAGGTGAATCGTAACGGCCATGAGGCGTCGAGCAAGTGTTAGCTCGGCTGCAGTTGCTGCAGTTGTTGAGCCCGCAGTTACCGATTGGCAGTTACAGTTATTCTCAGGGCTTGGAGTGGGCGGTGGCCGAAGGCTGGATCGAGGAGGCCTCCACGCTGCGGAGCTGGCTTGAAGAGCTCATCCGTGGCCCATTGGCTCAGCAAGATCTTCCATTATTAAAAGTGCTGTATCAGACGGCAGACAATGCCGACAAAGAGGCCTTCGACTATTGGAGTCAGAGGGCGTTAGCGTTTCGCGATACTGCTGAATTGAGGCTTGAGGAACGCGCGCGTGCGGAGGCTTACTTGCGGGTGTTTGCAGCGCTGCCTTTACCCAGCCATTCAGATTTTACAACGGCATTGTCCCGCACCCCGCTGGCCTGCGTTGCCTGGGCTGCAGCCCAGTGGAAAATCGACCCAGCGGATTTGCTCCCGGCCTGGGCGCATAATTGGTTGGAGAGCAGTGTGATCAACGGTGTAAAAATTATTCCGTTGGGTCAAAGTCAAGGGCAACAACTACTGCACAGTCTGTTGCCCGCTGTGTCCGAGGCTGTTGAAATCGCACAGTGTTTGGATGTTGAGTGTATAGGTTTCTCAACTCCGGCTTTATCGGCTGCCAGCTGTCGGCATGAATTACAGCACACCCGAATATTCAGATCATAGAGTAGATAGTAATGAGTACACCTGCCAAACAGCTAACGGCCAATCCCTTGCGGGTAGGACTGGGTGGGCCCGTTGGCTCAGGGAAGACCTCGCTGCTCGACGCCCTGTGCAAACATCTGCGCGGGCAGCATGAGATTGCTGTGGTCACTAACGATATATACACACGTGAGGACGCTGATGCGCTCGTTCGCAGCCAGGCCTTGTCAGCTGAGAGAATAGTGGGCGTGGAAACCGGTGGGTGTCCGCATACCGCCATCCGTGAAGATGCCTCGATGAATCTGGCAGCGATTGATCAGTTATCGGCGACATTTCCCACATTGGAGCTGGTTTTTATCGAAAGTGGCGGAGATAACCTAGCCGCCACCTTCAGTCCGGAATTGGCCGATATCACGTTGTACGTTATCGATGTGGCGCAAGGCGAGGAGATACCCAGAAAAGGCGGTCCAGGTATTACCCGATCTGATTTGCTGGTGATAAACAAAACCGATCTCGCACCTCATGTAGAGGTGTCATTGGATGTCATGAGAGGAGATGCCGAGCGAATGCGTGCCGGTAAACCGTTTATTTTTAGTTGTGTAAAAAAGGGCGAGGGAGTGGCACAGATTGCTGAATTTATTCAGTCAGAAGGAATGCTGAACTCGCTTTCCGATAGCTAGAACGAAACAGGGGAGCATGAGCTCCCCTGTTTCTCGGTCTACTTGTAGCTGTTGCGACTTAAGACTGAGTGATACTCTTCGCAGCAACAGTGACTTCTACACGACGGTTCAGCTGACGACCTTCAGCAGTTGAATTCGTCGCGACTGGATCGGTTTCGCCAGCACCGCTAGACTGCATGGGCACATTTGGGTAAGCCGCTTGCAGGTAACCTTTTATCGTATCTGCACGCTGCTCTGACAGGGACTGGTTGTAGCTTTCAGACCCAGTTGAGTCAGTGTGTCCAACAATGAAGATGGAAGTGATTTCTTCAAACTTCTCCAGTTGAGCCAACAGATCAGCCATCGCTTCTTCACCCGCGGCATTCAAATCTGCGGAGTTAGTCGCGAACAGAGCTTCGCCGCCTAGAGTCGCTGTGGTGATAACCGGCTCAGCTTTAGGTGCTGGCTCTGGCTCAGCCTCTACAACTGGTTCTTCCTTAGGCTCCTCTTCGCCTTCACATTTACCGATTTTATTATCATCGGAAAAGGAACCTACACGAAGGCAGTCACCTGTGCCTGACATAACCACGTTGCTTCCAGCACCAGACCCGGCATAGCCGCCTGATCCATCGACTGGAATGATATGACCATCGGCCATTGCAGCACTGCTACCCAGTAGTAGCGCCACCACCGAACTAATTGCAAAAAAGTTTTTATTCATAAGAGCTAGCTCCCACTAGTTATCAGTACCAACTTAGTTACCAATCTTCACATCCCGGCGTCGTTGCCTGACCGGGCATAACGTTTTCCGTCACACCCAGGAGGAGGACGACTATCACCAAAAAACGGTTACAAGACGCGAAAACGTGCAGCGCACGAATTACGCTTGTTGTTTTTTTGTCTTGTATAGCGGCTAAAAGCCCAATTGTAAACACTATCCTACGATTTCGTGTGTGAAAAATACAACAAAGATCTGTAGGCTTGGTGAAAAATCAACCGAAACTCTGAGCTTCATACAACTCAATAAGCATAGCCAAGGATGGCGAAAACATGAGAAAAACTGCTAATAAGCTGATTTCAGGCACTTTATTGCAATGGGCGGACCATTTACGACCCCAGTATTGCTGTATCTGCTATCGATTCCTTACCCATTCAATCCGGATATCCCCATCCACCGATTTGTGCACCGACTGTAGAGCGCAGTTGCCGACTTTAAATTGGCGCATTGGTGGGTTGCAGGCTCCCACCTTCTACCTATGTCCGTACTGTGGTACTGACCAATTTGTAACCAATGAACAACGGTTGGATTGCGCTTGTGGTGAACATTCCCGACTTTTCACCTCGGTGTTGGCCCCATACCGGTATCGCTTTCCTATGAACTCGCTGGTCCAGGAATTTAAATATCGTCAGCGCTTCTATTTGGGGCGGGTTTTAGGTCAATTGCTAGCAAGTGCGGCTATCGAGCAATCGGTGCCGCGGCCTGAGGTATTGCTTCCGGTGCCCATGCCGGAGGATCGATTTAAGGATCGTGGCTTCAATTCGGCGCAGATAATCGCCGAGGTGGTTGCACGAGAATTGGCATTACCGATCGAGTCGCACTGGGCTACCCGGCTTGAGAATACTGTTGCGCTGGCCGGTATGTCACGCGAACGCCGGCAGATGTCCATCCGTGGGGCAT
>JAHQVR010000352.1 GCA_019634245.1 Gammaproteobacteria bacterium | reverse complement strand
GGTGTCTCCTTCACGAACAAACAGCTCCACACCGGCAACAATTTTAATATCCATATCCATATCCATATCCATATCCATATCCATATCCGTGTCCGTGTCCGTGGTCATGTAAACACAAAGCCTCTGTTCACCGGGAGAGTTTGACCGGTTAACGCCAGCGCATCATCGGTTAACAGGAAATTAACCGTGCCAGTCACATCCTGTGGCGATTGCGCACCCGGTACCGCCCGATTATCCTGATAGTGCTGGTGACGCGCTTCAGGAACATACTCAGTAGATTCCGTTGTGAGTATGCCGGGGGCAACAGAGGTTATTCCAATGTGCATGGGACCAAGCTCGCGTGCTAACGACCGTGTCATTGCGATAATCGCGCCTTTGCTGGCTACGTACCCAAGCAAGTTCGGTGCACCCCAAAGCGCGGTATCAGATGCAAGATTCACAATACGCCCTTCTCCACCTGCGCTGAGTAATGGCACGGCGGCTCTTATCATCAACCACTGAGCACGAACGTTTACTGCCATCACCCGATCCCAGGTGTCGATGTCAATTTCATCAAACCGTTTGCCACCAATGCCGGTGGCAATAGCGCCATTGTTAACCAGGCCGTGCAGTTTTTTTTCGTGCTGAGCAACGCTTTGTAAACACGCTGCTATAGAATCAGGGTTGGCAAGATCTACCGCTTGCGCTCGTGCCGATGAACCATTGCCTTGCAGCATCCTAGTAGTCTCTTCTGCACCCGCCTCATCGATGTCGGCCACTATGACCGTGGCACCGGCCATACCTGCTGCAATGGAGATCTCCCGTCCCAACCCGCGGGCAGCTCCGGTAACCAAAATGATGCGATCGCTGAGCACTCGTTAGGTCTCAGTTGAGCTAGGCACATGTTCTGCGTCTATCTGCTGACCCGCTGCCTTGTTTAGGATTTGGCGAATTTTGGACACGCCCAGATCATGCTGATACAACATATCGCGCCGACCCGCATCCGGTGTCATACGCTCGAGCATGATTCGATCCTGCTCAAGCACATGCCAATGCCGCGGCTCCAGTTTAGCCCGGTACATAAAACGCCAGGCCTCGCGTTCGAGCCCCTGCACTTGTCGCATACGCCAGAAAAACACTTTGCAATTGTTCTCATCGATCGGACAAACGAAACCAACAATGCGCATATTGCCACCAGGGCCGGCGGCCGGTGGATACGGTATATCTAACTGACAAGATACACTTCCAGAATTCACCAACATTTCAACCCAGTCAAAGTTTTCTCCGGCTTGGGATACGCGACTAACCCTGAAGCCGTTGTCATGCTCATCCAGTTTTACCAGATCCTGCTTTGCACCATAGGCCAACGTGAAACTCTGAGCATGCAGATAACAGCCGTGCATTGGGTCCGCAAGATTATCCAGCGCCAATCGGTAATTGGTTTTCCAGTGTGCCGTACACAGAAAACCCGTCCAGTCCGGATCTTCAAATTCAACCGGCATCACAAAGTCGACCGGTGTTTCTCCGGAGGTCGAAGGCATAAAAATAAACACGGCGCCATAGATTTCCCGCGTTATGAAAGCGTCGTTGGTCTTACGACCTTCATAAGCACATTCAGGCATGGCTGGCACCCGTTCGATGACACCCTCTCCTGTCATGATGATGCCGTGATAGCGACACCCGATTTTTCCTTCGTGTACTTCACCTAGCGACAAAGGTGCTCCACGGTGCGGGCAATGATCATTGATGCATTGAATCTCGCCATTGTTATCACGCCACAACACCAGCTTCACACCCAACACTTGCGCGGCGTACGGTCTGTCTTTGCGAACTTCAACGGTTTTACACACTGGGTACCAGCGTGACGGCAACCCCTGATTCACACGTTGTTCGATCCTTTCTCGCCGTTGTTGCTTATCCATCAATGCCTCACCGTTATCAAAATCTGCTGTTGATACCTGCACCGGGGTGTTTGCGTAAGTTCAAGTGACTTGGTTGTATGCCAGGATCAGACTTATGTTCGCTTGACACTAGATAACGGGTGATCATCCGGATAGGTCGGTCGAACTGGTTTTGGATTTCCAATCATCACGCACATCAGTGCTTCTTCCATACCTTCGTTACACAATCCGCGGTAAACACCCGGTGGCACAGAGATTAGGTCACGTTCGGTAAGTACCGTTTCGTATTTTTCACCTTGGTGTTCCATGAACAGGCGGATTTTGTGGCCCTTGAGAATAAAGAACACCTCTTCGGCATCGCGATGTATATGAGATGGCCCCTCACATCCGGCAGGCAACACCATGGTAGAAAAAGTGAAATGCTCAGCTTGCACGACATTTTCATCTTCCGTCACCCCAGCAGCGCCGGTACCCATATAACGCATTTGAGCGCGTTTGTATTTGGGGTCGTAATCAGCCTGAAATTTAAGAGCGTTCCAGTCCAGAGTGCGCGTTTCATAGCGCGCTACTCGGCTCTCTATAAATTCACCAAACGATTTACCTTCAGGAATGGCCACATCGTTGGGTTCTATGGCAGGGAATTCGAGTGGTTGGTTCATAATCGATACTCCGTAAAAGTGTTAAGTTGAATGCGCCGCATACCTGAGCGAAAAACGAAAACGCTATTGCAATAGATGGATTTCTCATGCGCCATAGCCAGACTCTTCAAAGGCTTTGTCAAGCTGGCTATTGATCTGCTGCAACTCTTCCAGAAGCGATGAAACACTCCATGACGAAGAACCAGAGACTGGAGCGATCACATTCATTTCGGTTAGTCGGTTGGCGACTTGGGCAAAATCGTGGCAGCCATCGGCAAACACAGTTTCAAGCGAATCTGCGAACTTCATTTCAGCCTCTGTAAGAGGCCGGCCTCTTGATTGGACATCAAGGGGTAATTCTGACTGCCGTTCGGCTTCGGGCACCATCCATAGGGGCGTATCCATAGAGCGATCCCATGTGTTCATATTTGAACGATATGTTCATATTCAGGCTATAACAGTAATACACCTGCAGTAACGCGGTCAAGAGCGCTTGGTACGCTTAAATTCGATGATCATCGGTATTGGGCTGTGCCTGGTGAGTTCAACAGGCACACCAAACCTGACGTTAATGAACTGATTTGCTCGCCTGAGCCGTTGAAAGAGACAAGCCACAGAATGCTCACCGGGTCACCAGCACCACAGCGCCAAGTGTGACTACGACTGCGGAGAGCATCTGACCCTTGCCGATCCTGTCGTGCTTGAAGATAAAGTGATCGTATAGAACCACCCAAATCGGCATAGTGGCGATGAAGGGTGCGACAAACACCACATCCCCAACGTTAAGTGCGGCATACAGCAATAGAAAGCCGAACCCAAGCACCATTCCCGCCGCAACGAGCCAGAGTAACTTCGAAGTTACTTCGATGCGAATGGTCTCTCGATGTCGAAACAGATGTAACACGCCAATGAAGACAGCAGCAGACGTCACCATAACCAACGTAGCGAAGAACGGCTCGGGCAATTCATTAAGCCCATATTTAGACACAGGTTGACCCAATCCGCGAGTGGCTGCCCCGCCAAGGGCTAGCCAAATCAACACCAGGGAAAACGCTCCGGCGCTTCGTGTTTTAGCTCGTACCGAGAGAATAACTCCAACAATGATCAAAGCGATTCCGATTGCAGCTTGCAGGTTCAGTTGTTCTTTGAGAATGACGACGGCGGGAACCACGGCAAAGACAGGAGCGAATGCACCGACGATTGCCGTAAATGTTGCACCCAGTTTTTCCACGGACAGCATCTGAAACTGCTGAGCCAACCCCGGTACGAGAAATCCACTGATAATAAAAATGACTGTGGCCCGCGTCCCGAACCACTGCCACTCAATGAAAAAGGGTGCCAGCAACCAAAACAAACCGGCAAATGAAAGCACCACTATAAGGGCACCGGTCCGACCATCAACTGCTTGGATACCTTTTTGTTGCAGTTGAGTCACCAGGGCCCATGTGGCTGCTGTCGCCAGTGCCAAGGCGACTGCTACAATTTCCATAAGGACCCTCTGGTTATAGGTGTCTAAACGTTCGCAGCTTTGTGCACGTAGTGCCCATTCCGGTTTCGCGTTTTAAAAGGATTACTGATCTACTTTTTGGCAATCTCCAACGCAGCAGCTATCACTTTATCCCTATTGGGCAGTAAGAACTGCTCGCTGGCTGGAGCAAGCGGAAGTTCAACGTTGGCGGCCACCACCCGTTTGATCGGCGCTTTCAATTGTTCAAACGATTTTTCCGCAATGACCGCGGCTATGTGACTCGCAGCGCTTGCACGTTCACGCGATTCATCAACAATCACCACTTTCCCGGTACGTTCTGCAGCTGCGCAAATCGTTTTTTCATCCAGCGGAGCCAAACTTCGAAGATCAACCACTTCGCACTCGACGCCTTGTTCTGCGAGTTTGTCTGCAGCTTGCAATGTCATGCGCATGGTGGACCCCATGCTGATGAGCGTCAGATCCCCGCCCTGTCGCACTACCGCCGCTTCACCAATGGGCGTTAAGTATTCCTCATCAGGAACATCACCCGACTCCCCGCCTCTACCACCGGGTTCAAAAAAGATCACCGGATCATTGCATCTAATGGCTGATTTCAACAAGCCCTTTGCATCGGCCGGATTGGAAGGCACCACAAGATGAACGCCAGCAAGATTCATGATGGCCGCATAAGGGGTATCAGAATGTTGGGCCGCGTTGGACCGGCCACCGCCATAATTCACAATAACCGTGATTGGCAGTTCCACTTGCCCACCGGACATTAACCGTGCCTTGGCCATCTGGTTCGCGATTCCATCCATACCGGTATACAAAAAATTGGCGAACATTAGATGCAGCACCAGGCGATAGCCGCCAGCAGCAGCCCCTACCGTCATTCCGGTAAGCGTATTTTCAGAAATGGGAGTATTTCGAACACGACTTGCGCCAAACTGTTCGAATAACCCGCGCATATCGCCGAAGATGCTGGCCTCAACATCTTCTCCGAGGATGAACACCTTTTCATCGCGCTCCATTTCTTCACGAAGCGCATCATTTAATTGCTTTTATAAATCGTGTACGTGCCATTAGCTGTAGGTTCCTGCAAACATATATTGTTCAGCGGCATCATTAGGCGGTAGGGTTCCCGCCTCGGCAAATGCAGCAGCCTCCTCAACGGCGGCTTTGGCTTCGTTGTCAATCGCTGTGATGGTTTCACGATCAGCAAGATTTTCTTCTGTCAGCCAGTTCTCTAACGATTGGATGGGATCACGTTCACGACGCATCTGTTCAATTTCGTCTTCGGTTCGATATGGGTTCGTGATAATTAAATTTTCGCGTTCAAAGTGGTTTCTGATGCGATAGGTGTCCGCTTCAATAAAGACAGGGCCTTTACCCACTCTGATATGGTCGGTCGCCCATGACATCGTTTGCCACACAGTGCGCACATCATTGCCGTCGATCATCTCAACTGGGATCTCAAACGCTTTTGCTCGTTCGCTGATGGTTCCAGCGGTTTCGGTAGCGGTGGGAGAAAATTGGCCGAACTGATTATTTTCACACACATATAAAAGCGGCAAACCCCAAAGCGCTGCAAAGTTCATCGACTCTTGAAGCACCCCCTGATTCGCGGCACCATCACCGAAGAACACCACGGTCATACTGCCATCGTTGTCCATCTGGTTCGCCAGAGCAGCGCCAGTTGCAATTGGAAGCCCAGCACCTACAATGCCATTCGCACCAATAATGCCTTTTGAATAATCGGCCACATGCAAAGAACCCCCCATGCCTCGGCAACTACCTTCGTCTTTTCCATGAATCTCTGCAAACAACTGCTTTGGCGTACCACCTTTGGCAAGGAAGTGTCCGTGTCCCCGATGATTACTTGAAACCTGATCACGATCGGTTAAGTGAGCACAAATTCCAGCCGCAACAGCTTCTTGTCCAACCGACAAGTGAACACCTCCGGGTAACTTGCCATCGGCAAAGTCATCACCAAGCTGTTCTTCAGAATAGCGAATGACTCTCATCATCTTCAGTAGATTCAAGCATTCTAGAGACATCCGGCGTCAGGTTTTTACTCATTAGTTGACTCTCATTCGTGCTAAAACAATCTTAGATATACCTTACACTATGCAGGCTTGATTCTGCTGGCTATTGAGCACGAATTAGGCAGCCAACATGAGCAAAAGCGCCACGCCCGGAGGACCGTTTGGACCTACAACTAAAAGGTAAAACCGCACTGATCACTGGCTCGAGCCAAGGCATTGGTCGAGCTATTGCAAAGTCGCTCGCTGCCGAGGGCGTGCAAACCGCCATTGCAGCAAGACGCGAACCGTTGTTGCAACAGGTAGCCGATACTATTGACGCAGCAGGTCATCCTCGGCCGATCGTCATCGCTCATGATTTAATGTCCGAGGATGGCCCGGAGAGTTTAGGGACAAAGGCCATTGAAGCACTCGGTTCGATTGACATACTGATCAATTCTGCCGGCGGCACCCGCAAAGTGGATTTATATGCCGACGCGGCCACCTGGGACGAAGGCATGAACATGAACTTCAACACCCAACGTCGTCTAAGCCATACGCTTCTGCCACAAATGATCGAACGCCAATGGGGCCGCATTATTACCATCAGCGGCAAAAACGAACCAGAAAAACACCCCGGTAAAATCAATGTTGCGATGTCGGCCAAAGCGGCGATACACGCATGGTCCAAAGGATTATCAAACGAGGTCTCTCAGCACGGTGTCACGGTCAACTGCTTAGGACCAGGCAAAATTTTGAGCGAACAAATTCGTCAGAACTACACAGAAGAGCGTCGCCGCCAATACGCCGAAGAGGAAATTCCCATCGGCTACATCGGTGAACCAGAGGATATGGCTGCAGTAGCTACATTTCTATGTTCACCTCTGGCCCGCTACATAACCGGCGTGTTAATTCCAGTGGATGGCAGTTTTCGTAAATACGCTTTCTGAATTTTTTGGAATGCCAGGCCGCTGGTTTAAGGTAGTTTTTCTGAAAAGCAATCCCTGCGGGATAGACAAAGTCACACAGCAGAGCCACTCAAACGCTGTCGCCAAAATTGGTTTATTTCAGGGTCAATCTGATCCGGTAATGCCTC
>JAHQVR010000351.1 GCA_019634245.1 Gammaproteobacteria bacterium | reverse complement strand
GTATACACACAGATCCACAAGGGATTATCTCGATCAGTTGCAAGTGAAATTTTATACTCGAACTGCATTTCACGTGCCGACATTTCTTCAGGCAATCGAAAAACACGGATTTGTTTCTCCAATCCGCCAGTTTCCAGGACCTCGTCATTGATGCCAATTTCGGCCAGTGGCACTTTTAGCTCTCCCTGATTGCAGTGCAAGTCGAACTCACCCTGCTTGTCTTCATCCAGCCAGACATCAAAACCGCCATAGTTTCCGGTGGTCATCGCATCCCATTCCACCATATCAGTCCCATTTAATGCCAGCAGGCGCTCGGGGTTCCAGGCATTCACTTTTTCCAGTCTTCTCACTTCGCTACCGCTAAATCGTGCCCGGCCCACCCAGCCAGTTTGCCGACCCCGACCTCTGTACTCCGCCCCGCTCCAGAGCACTCGGATTCGAGAACCGAGTTCATTCTCAGAGTATGGGCGCAAGGTTTCCAGCACCTCTTTACCGTTACGTATTTCAATCCGTTCAATCGGGGTATGACAAGCAACAGAGCCTTTCAAGATAGCCGTGCTGTCGCCGCAGGAAACGATATCTCCCATCATCACTTCGTTCACCTGATAGGTGTTCGGAGATGAAAAAATATTGGGATCCCGTTCGTATAATGTTGCTGTTGATTCAAAGTGCACCGACACATCCATATGTATTCGACAGCCTGTAGTACCGTAGTGATGGCGTCTTCTCAAGCATTCAAAGATGCCGTCCCGCGTCAGATCATTAGTGAGAAAGCAGGTCAAACCGCCATAGGCACCGAAAGTCGATACGCCGGGGTAGCTTGCGCCAGGGCGGCCTTTATGACCATCGCTATTGCATACCACGCCGCAACGATGACCTAGTGCAAAACCATCGGTCAGTAACCATTCAAACGTTCCCCAGGCGGAGTGAATCTCCATCGCTGTTTCCAACCGGCCGTCGTGAGCCTGCGCCGGATCAGCATAGCGACCGCCCACATGGGCATAAACCACGCAATCTTCTTCCGCCAACGCCTCAAACAATTCTGCCGCAGAAGACACATCGGTATTGATATCAGAACGATCGCTGAGCAGCGCGTGAGAGGATCTTCGAATTGGTCTACCCTCTTCACGAAAAAACACATTTCGGTCGCCTCCCACTGCGGTATTACCTGACCATTCATAGCCCGGGAACACCACAAAGCGATTGTCTTGGTGATACTCAGCAGTCAACTCGTTGAGGTAAGCCCAGAAAGCATTGTTGACTTGAAAGTCATTGGCCTGGTGGCCAGTGACATCGAGAAAAGCTTTATTCCTCGCGAAATCAAAGTATTGCCTGGAGGTCGTGACACCGATCGACTCGCCACTCTGGCCGTGTAGATCTCCCCAGTATCCAGAAAGCCCCTTTCGTATTAATAGCGGGCCCGACTCGGCAACAAGCTCGCCATTTTGTCCAAGAACCCGAATACGGGTCATCCCCTCTTGCTTAATCTGCAAACCTTCGAAGCAAACAGATTTCTCGCCAAGTGGATAATCAATCTCTTCGGGTAAACCCGCAATGGCAAGGTCTGACTGCAAAGAAAATTTGCCGCTTGCTAGTGCGGTGGGATTACCCCAACGGTCTTCTGCTTTCAATCCGAACTGAAACGGTTCTCCTGGCTGCCGCAGGGTGGGAACCACCGCTTTCCAGGTTTTAGCGGGGCCCGGAACGATGGAAATATACGGGGTTTCACTCAGAGGAACGTAGTGCCCGGTGGCACAAACATCTGCCAGCACTTTGAATTCAAACCCTTCCTCACAAAATGATTGCATTTGCATACCGGGCGACCCTTTTGAAGGATCACCGAACACAATAGTAATTTGATCTCCCTCTCTTAAAAAGCCGCCGTGGAGCTTGACAGTCAGCGCACGAAAGAACGGACGCTGGTGACCTGTTTTGGCGTACTGTAGTGAAACCCGAGACTCGGTGCTGGTGGCTGCGGTGACATAGTTGTAGGCACGTGGGTCGTGGGTTTGCAAATCTCCCCAGTCGCCCATAAACCGAAACACCACGCGAATACCCCCCGTATCATCGATGCCGTATCTGCCAACGGTATAAACCATTTTAAAGGTTTGAATACTACGTGCTTCAAAAGCACCTTGAGGAGACAGCGAAACATGACCATACAAACTGGGATCTTCCCCAGGTTGGGCATGGGGCCAGACAGCGCCCACCAGATGTTCGGCTACGGTTGCATCAGACATAAGTGTATCGTTCTTTTAAAGGCTTGCAGAATAGCAAATATGTAGATCATTTAGGACAGCATTAAACCCTGTTTTCCCATGACTCCACCCTCCATAGGATGTGTATCGGGCTCGCTGAAAAACAGTTTAGGGTATTGCATCAACTTATGCATTGCCACAACCGAAATCATGGCGTCGAAATCGTCTTCGCTACGGTAACAGTGTTCGATTGATTCGATTTCAAGCTGCCCATCCAACATGCCAATTAACTCATCGATAACGTGCTTCCTGATTGGCTCTTTAGTTTTGGATATCGCCCTCAACTTTGTGGGCAAGGTAGCAGCAAGCGCGATGCCATAACACACCTTGGGATAAATCTCAGCCAGCGTGATGGAATGCGCTTCTGATTCTTGATGAAACAATTTTTCCAATGAACCATCATAAGGCCAAATATTGAAGTCAGGTGAATTCGTTTGCAGATACTGACTCAGTTCGCGCCATAATTCCCTGGAACCAGAACCGACAGTGCCCGGAATACCGCTGACAATAAGCGGAGAGTTTGCGTTCAATCCTTGCTCCACTCCTCGATGCATTTGAATACCCGCTTGAGAAAATGCCAACTTACTGCCCTTGCCCGGCGGAACCGCAATAAAAGGCTGACCTGGAGACCATATGTCCGGCGTGTTGACCGGTTCATCTGGTGAGCCATAAACGAATAACCAGATTATCCAATCTAGAAATGTACTAATCTTTGGTGTGGGGCTACTTTCTATAGAATCTGCAAGCCTCGCCGGAACGCCCAGCGCCGCGTCAATGCCGACGAAAACTGGAGCCGGCAAAGTTCGCGCGAATTGCAATACTGTTTCTAGGGTGATGTCCGTCTCAATAGGTTTGATAGTCGCGCTATCAGACGACAAGAACCAGGCCCTCCTCCTGGAGATGGACCGAGACCAATCAGCACAAATAATTGAAGCGGACACGTTCACAGTGATTTTATGTTTTTAGAGACCCTTGATAAGGCATCGTATCTTTGAAAGTACATTGTAAAACGGTTAGTCTCTCGTTCCTTAATTTTGTCTACCCACTCTTCTCATTTCACGATAATTATGTTGAAAAAACTTGTTCTGACTGGCGCCGCTGGTCGCCTTGGCTCCTGGCTGCGCGAGCCACTCTCCAAACTCACCGAATCGCTGGTTTCCACTGACATCGCGGAAAATATTGAAAACCTCTACCCCGGAGAAACCTATCAAAGAGCCGACCTCACTAGTTTGGACCAAATGAAGGCAGTGATCGAAGGCGCAGATATGGTGGTGCATTTTGGTGCCATTGGCGACGAGCGACCTTTTGAAGAACTGCTTGGTCCAAATTTTGTCGGCGCGTACAACGTCTGGGAAGCGGCTTACCAGCATCAGGTTAAACGGGTGATCTATGCCAGCTCAATCCACGCTGTCGGGATGCACGACAAGACGAACTTTATCGGTGTAGACGCACCGCACCGTCCTGATACGTTTTACGGACTCGCCAAGTGTTTCACCGAAGATCTTGGCAGAATGTATTTCGAAAAGCGTCAGCTTGAATCAGTACATTTACGCATTCTCTCCTGCGCCCAGGTGAATAACTCCCGCGCGCTCGGAACCTGGTTGTCATATGATGATTTGATTCAGCTTGTCACCAGGGCCATTGACACCCCTGTAACGGGTTTCAGTATTGTTTATGGCGTATCCAATAATGATCGCGTTCCCGTGGATAACGCTGGCGCCAGTCATTTGGGTTATCGCCCCAAAGACAACGCTGAACAATTCGCCGAGGAAGTCCTCAAAAACGAACCACCGATTGATCCACATAATGTCAGATTCAGCAAACATGGTGGGCCCTTTGCGGAAACGCCTCTCGGAGAAAGCGGTGTGGCATCCATGAATATCGTCGACGATACGAAAACCTAAGCATCCTGTTTGAGTACAGTCGTGAAGCCCGGCATTTTTAGATACGATAAAGAAAAAGAGTACTTCTTCAAAGAAGGCTGTTGGATCAACGAGCTATGCAATCGGGATGACGACCCAGACCTTTCGGTTGCCAAAGCTACTGTTTCCCCGGGTAATACAACCCACTGGCACAGACTACATGGCACGATTGAACGATACGTGATTTTGGAGGGAGAGGGAGTCGTCGAAGTCGGAGAGCTCTCCCCGCAAATAGTAGTAACGGGAGACGTGGTACTCATTCCCTCCGGATGCTGGCAGCGGATACGCAACAACGGAAAACGCAATCTTGTGTTCCTGGCGTTATGCACGCCGCGTTTTAACGAATCGGTGTATGAAGAAGAGGTTTAGATCTGGCAATCTAAGATCCCCGTGCAAGGCAAGACTCGACTGTCAACGGCGCTCTGAGTCGTCTTTGGCAGAAATTTATTTCACAAGTGATTCTGACAGAAGATATTGCGCTAAATTCTTAGAGCGGACACTCATAATGCCCAATTCAGCGGGTTGTCGACTGCAGTGCTTTGTTATTCGCTTTCAACTCGCAATTTCTCAATTTTTTTGTTGGCACCAGATTTAGCAATTGAGAAAAACAACTTTCCAATTGCACCTAGTTTGTTGATTGCCTTCCCACTTGCGTAGAACTCTCCAACATCCGCAAAGATTCCGAAGTCAGTTTTTGTAAGATTGGGATGGGCGCCGTCATTAACAAACTGGGCAAAAGAATCTGATATACCGTCCCACTCCAAAGAACCATTTTGGTGAATCCCGTAACCAATTTTTCTACTCTCTCGTATTAATACCGCCCGAGCGGAATTAAAAAGATGTGAATCAACAATGTAACTATCCACACTGAGCCATTTTCCATCTAAAAATACCTCTGCATATGAATGATCAACATATGCGGATCCGGGTGAAATAAAGTCGGCAATTATCTCAGCATTGATGGAGACAAAGTGTTGTCTTGCAGGTATGCCAGCAGCACGAAGCATTGCAACAAATAAGGTGCCTTTTGTGTTACAGAAGCCGTAACCAGTATCAAGCACCTGTGATGCGCTTTGATTGTAAAAAGCGGAAGACCAGCCAAAACGTATCTCATCCCGAACGAAATCATGTATCTTTACTGCTCGTTTTACTGGATCTTTCTCGGATCCAACCGCTTTATCGACCGCTGCGATGATAGCCGCATGCCCCGATTCAATATACTTCGTCGGGACCAACCATTGTTCGAGTGAGCTCGCAATCGTAGTGTCCACGGTCAATACCACTAAAACAAATGCAGCCATTAAGGTAGTCACATTATTTTTCATACCGTTAGCGATAAAATTGCAAATAAACGCCGGACACGAACCGAAATTTTAAGCGAAGTTTAGTTATTAAGTTTCAAAGTTTAGTACCATATCGGCATCAGGAGAGAACCCTAGCCGCTCATATATAGGGCGACCCGCGTCTGATGCAAGTAGTCGAACAAAATTTACTCCATAACCTCTTAACCAATCTAACGCTTCTTCATTCAGTTCTTTTGATATACCGAGATTTCTATAAGCTGGGATCGTATAAACATCACCAATAAACCCGTATTGACTCTTGGTAAAATATCGAAAAGGGATATCGGATTTAATAAAAGCACCCACCATCCCTACAATAAGGTTATTTACGTTCGCTAGATAGTGAATTGCTAATTTTTCTTCGTACATTCGACAGTAGTCTTCAACAATAATCTCGCGTGCGTTTTTGTGAAGATAATGCGCATACCCAAATTCGCGAAACATTTCTATTTTCATATCCACGATACACGCTATTTCATTTGGTGAAGCAATGTTGTACTCAATTTCCATGCTTTTCCCATGTCGCAGAAAAATAACGTCCCACACCAACAGCGGCGGAAAGTGCACAGCGCTTGGAGGAGTCAGTCCGCATGCGCTTGCGATGTTGTGTCTGGATCAAAGTTGTTCCATTCGTACAGAATGTCCGGGAGTTGTTCTTCACTATCGCAGCCCACTCCAACAACACTAAATCCATGTTGTTCGTAGAATGCTTGTGCGCCTAAATTAACCTGAAACGTATATAGCCGCAATTTACCGACAGAGATTTCTTTTGCTAGCTGAAGCAGCTTGGAACCGATCCCAAGACGTTGAAATTCAATGTGAATGTAAAGTTGATTTATAAACATACCATCAGTCGCCACTAAGCCGATTACTTGGTCGGTGTGATCTAGAATGGCCAGGTAGATGGTATTGTCTTTAGACAGTATTTCTTTAAGGAAATACAGGTGGTCATCGAACGTGTGAATCTCTTTTATACCAAGAGCCCTCTCCTTGCTATCTCTCCACATCGCGACTGTACTAGCGGCATATTCTTCCGCGTATTTAACTATTCTTATGTGATTTAGATCAGTCACCGAAGTACAAGCGCAATATAGCGCCAAAACACGGGCGCGAATGATAATCTCGACTAACTGGTATATATCTAGCTATTAAATGAATCCATAACATCAAGCCAAATAGTGCGTACAGTATTAAAATTAATATCGCGCTAGCTTTGTGTGTTTTGTGATAGCCCACCACTAATTCGCATAGATTCCGGAACGCTAAAGATATACGCGCACACTAAGTCAATGTCCAGCCCGGAGGGCGATATACTTTTTTTGTTGTATTTTGCTCTTACCACGTGCAACAGTCTCTGAATATATCCTTTTCGCTAATTCATAATACTCAAGAACACTGCTATTTGCATTCAGAAAATACGCAAACTGCCTCTTCCCTACAGTTCCCATTACCGTTCTAACTAATCCCTGACTAAGAATTCTCGGCTGCTTGCTGAACTCAAGGTAATCGAGATTATCTTTCGTTGAAGTCTCATCAAAATAGAGTGTGCCGGGAAAATTGGGATCTTTCAAAGGCCTTTCATTTCAACCTCAAAATTTTGACCTTCTGTATTGACGTAGATACAAAACGGAATCTGATTCTCTTTTACAATTTCTTCAACAGCTGAAAGCCCAAGATCATTCATTTAAAAAAAATAGCTCTAAACAAGGATGTCCCACTCTATGCAGGCAGCCGAATTGAGATTACGTGGCGCTCCCTGATTTATAGTAATTTTATCCTTCTCCATTTAGGGCCAAATGGGGAAGTCAGCGGTCGCGATAGATAAAAACTCGCACCCCGGTTCTTTTATATTGAAATCTCTATATTGTTGATATTCAGGAACACAAATTTTATTCGCATGTGTAAAGCAGGAAGGAGATTGCGAAAAACTAACTAACCTGCTTTGCTGCATTTTTACAGAGCTTCTAGAGCTGCTTCGATGAAGCGAATCTGCCAAGAAGAGCTTTCATGCACGACTAGATACTGAATCGAATGGTTTTATACGTCTGGCATGAACAACCAGCTGACTTCAATCTGAATCGGTTTTGTCTTCGTTGCGATAAGAAGGAGGCGTTATTGATAATTACTTAGCCCGTATGAGTATTCTAGAATTTAAGGCCTTTTAATGATCTTGTGAGCGAATATAAAAGATGTTAACGCGAGGATATTGTTTGTGTAAAAGCACCGCTTGGGAATTCGATGGAAAAATCACATGGGCGTGTTATTGCCACTGCGACGATTGCCGTCGTAATTGCTCTGCTCCCGTGGTCGCATGGTTGGGCGTGCCTGCTAGACATTTTAAATGGACCGGAGTGACACCGAAGACGATTGAAAGCTCACAAGGTGTCTACAGACATTTCTGTGAAAACTGTGGAACACCTATGGGATTTGAAGCAGATCACTACCAGGGAGGCATGCACCTCTATGCGGGTACGTTAGAACACCCTGAGAACTTTAAGCCCACCTTCCATGTAAACTTTCAAAGCAAACTTCCCTGGCTAGCGATGAATGATGGTCTGCCAAAGTATGACGGCACATTACTTCACGCACCAGAAAATCCAGGTTATTGAACGACAAATTCCCGAGTAGATGGATGAAAACAACGAATATTTTCAGGTTTTACTGCACTATTCTCATCTCACAATCAGATCAAGTCTTAGCTTCTACCGCTAATTCGAAGCCACAGACTCAGTACTGGATTTTTCATAATGCTCCATCGTGATGGTATCATCATCTCGAATTTCTGCTACCGCAACTCGTATATCTTCCACCGCCGACTCAAGCTCTGTGGCGATAGCGGTTTTATCAGATGAAAAAGCCAGCCCCTCGATAAGCGAATCCAGCCGCCCTCTCGCACGCCATGCTGCGTGGCGCGCCCATTCGGAATAGAGACAATCCGGATTGTCTACCAGCTTTAAATCTTTATGGCGGTGTTGGTCATCTGCCGACGTATCGGTAGATACATATCCATTCACCATACTGATACGTTCACCGTGCGTGTTCAGCGGCGCCCCCCGATGCACTACCATATCGCCATGCAGAGCAATCGCGTAACCCGGCCCGGGAAAGTGTGGGGCGACCACGCGATCTTTGGGAGGAGTTCGTCCTTGCGCTGCCAACTCAGCCATTTCTTCTTTAGTACCCACAAAGTACTCAAACTCACCACCGTCTAAAGTGGCAGGGTCAGTAACCATCATGACGTAGTCCACGGGCAAGGTATCGTGATGCCATTTATCAACCGCCCTACCTGCCTCTTCGGGTGAATAGTTCATATGGCCCAGGTGCACTGGCATGGTGTGTGGCGCAACATCAGCTTGATAGATATCGCACATAATCTGGGTCACGCTGGGGTCCAAACACAAATCGCGCAAAAAACGCGATCGATAGCATCCACCGCGAACCATGTTCTCAATTCGCTCGCAACCGACAGCATGATTTCTTAATCGACGTGCGGTATCCAGCATCACTGCCGCACCCTCATCAGAAAGAATCCTGAACGGGGAGGAAACAGCCACCTTGGTCGCCTTGGTGGCGATGACTTCATCCGGATATCCAAACTCTCGTAAACTAGTTGTACTGGCAGGCGGTTCCAATGCCAGGTGTTTTGCTGGATCAAATTCAGGCTCATCTTCGAGCCAGGTGTAGCCGGGAGGTTGTGTCGATGGGAAAGGAATAGCTAGTGCAGACATGATCAACTACCTGTCGTTTGTTTACTCAGGATTCTAAATCTGAACCAGTGCAGTGTCCTAATCTAGATGCGCACATCAGCGGGACAAGATGCGGTCAGATACTCGATATATTTTGCCATGAATAGTTGTTCCCTTCATCAGAAATGCAACAAAGTAGATGGCCGCATATAGTCCCGCCCGAAGGGAATCTCCCCAACAGCCCAATACCGCGTTGTCGCCCTTGACAAGGGAGCGACCATTATCTTCAGACGACGCCTTGTCTTGGACTATTTGGGTGTTTCTGATATGCGCCTCCAGACCAGGAGGCTACACTAACTGCGAGGCAAATGATTTTGAGGATCATAAGGGCATTGATCCAGCGTCTGAAGGGATAACCATTCGCCGAGAATTTCAGCAGTCAGAGAGCCTGCATCAAGGTCCACCTTATCGTTTAGCAAGGCAAATCCGAGGCTTCTTCTGACACGGTGCCCATATGCACCTGATAACAAAACCCCAACACGGCAGCCATTCTGAAAAATCGCCTCACCGCCAATAGCATCAGAGTCTTTAGTTTCCAGCGTACAAAGCACCAATCGTTGCCCAGACTGCGCATGCATCACTTTCTGCAACGCTGTGCGGCCCATAAAGGCTCGGTTTTCCATATCCACGAAACGATGCAACTGCATTTCCCAGGGTGTGTTTTCGATCGTGAGTTCCGCGCCCCACGCGGGGTAGCCTTTCTCCATTCTCAACGCATTCATTGCGTAGAAACCAAAGTGACCGACCGATTCGTTTTCGAGCAGGTTATGCATGATGGCCAACTGATGTTCCGGCAGGCAGTGTAGCTCCCAACCCAATTCGCCGGTGTAGCTCATTCGCATTGCCCAGACATCGTAACCCAGCACCCGAATCCACCGCCCGGTTAACCACGGAAAAGTCGTATTGCCCAAGTCTGCACTGGTTAAATTCGACAACACCGTTCTCGATGCGGGCCCACATAGACCGATCACTGCGCGCGCCTGTGTCAGATTGGTGAGAACACAATCATCGGATTCGCTGTGGTGAGCATTCAGCCAGTCCAGATGATGTTGTTCAGCCGCAGCAGCACCGTTTAGGTAGTACCGATCATCACCGAACTTACTGATCGTAAACTCGCATTCGATGGTTCCGGAGTGATTCAAGAAATAACACAATCGAATCTCCCCGATCTGGCTTGGTATGCGGTTTGAAGAAAGCCGATCCAGGAATTTTTCAGCGCCAACACCACTGATTTCAAACTTGCAAAACCCACTCAGATCGATCACGCCCACCGCGTTCGCAACCTGATCGCACTCCCGCGCAACCGCTTCAAACCACTCTGTTCTTCGAAAACTTAAGGTCTGCGTTGTCGCTTGATCAGCAAACCAGTTCGCCAGTTCCCAACCGTACACGCATCCGAAAATTGCTCCCGCATCCTGTAGTAACGAATACACAGGTGATGTTTTGGACGGCCGGCCCGCTGCACGCTCCTCCAGTGGATAGTGTGTCGCGAATTGATTGGCAAACACCTCTATGGCCTTGGCTACACGGTATTCTTTATCTGCATAATCACCAAAACGCCTGGGATCAAATGCCCCCATATGCATTGGCGGCACTCCCTCCACTATCCACTCGGCTAACAACTTACCCGCACCCGCTCCTTCACCAATTCCAAAACCACTACCACAGGCAAGCCAGACATTGGGTAAGCCTGGAGCCGGTCCGATCAAGGG
>JAHQVR010000350.1 GCA_019634245.1 Gammaproteobacteria bacterium | reverse complement strand
CCATTATGTGGGTCGCTATCACTATCCACATAGATGCCCGTACTATTTCCCATCATCACATGATGGCATTAGGTACCGCTGTCGCGCTGTCAGGGGCACTGGTTTACAGTACCTATGCCCTATTGTTTTCTCTGCACCTATCAATAGAGCGATATCGGAGCCATTACGCTTTCGCCGCCATTGCCTTAAGCGGAATACTCATGTTTGTCGGCGCAAACTTCCTCCTAGCTGGCTCACTGGATTTAATCAAAACAACGAGTGCGAATCAGCTAGCGAGTATCAACCAAAGCCAGCTACAATCGACCTAAATAGATTGCCACCTTCGTTCGGATCAGTTAACTGCACCGATTGCCAACCGCAAGCGATCGCTGCCTCTACGTTCTCAGGCATATCATCGACAAAAACGCACTCAGCTGGGTTTAATGAAAAGCGTTCACACACATGGTCGTAGATCTCTGATTCTGGTTTCACTAAACCCGTGTCGCAAGACACCACTACCCCTTTACAGGTTTCCCAAAAAGGGAATGTGCGATGCAAGTATTGCCAGGAGTGTTCGTGCATGTTCGATAAAATATAAATAGGTACGCCCTGCTCGGCCAATTCGTACATAGCATCTACAGAGGATTGGAACGGTGTTAACGAGGCGGGAAGGTTTTCATAGATTTGGGCAATTGAGTCTGGATTTAAATCACTTCTTTGTTGTGCACGACTGATAGCATCAGCTTTGGTTAAGGTACCACGATCCAAGTTTAACCAGTCTTCATGACCTATCGTATCGGCGATGGCTTGCGTATGCTCTGACTTGTCATCAAACACGGACGCTACCAGTTTTTGTGCATTCCACTCACATATCACATTGCCAATATCCAACACCAGGTTTTTCAACATGATTTCCCTACCGAGAGTAATTAGTGTTCAGTTGCATCAACTCAAGAGACCGACTATGTGGGAGGCTTTTCCTTCAGGTTCTTTATAGCAGCTTCTAGCTCGTCGGCTGCTTGGTTGGCAGCCGCCATTAAATCCGAGCCAGATTCAGCTAATTGCTCTGACAGACCTTTACCTCTGGTCTCCCACCAATCTCGGGCCTCCATAGAGGCTAGTTTCGCTTGTAACTCCGACTCTTCAACGGCCGTCTTCGCTTTGGCTGCGGATTTTTTTAAATGTTCTTCCACTACCGGGCGAGCTGCCTCCATTCGATCCTTAGCCTCCATCAAACCGAGGTGTGCTTGAAGTTGGGCCTCCTCAGCGGTGGATTCCGCCTTATCCATAGCATCATCGAGCTTTTCTCGAATCGATTTCATTGAGCTTGTCGCGCCATCGTGTAAACGCGATAGAGATTCGGGTAAGTCCTCAGTGATGTCCTCTACTGAATCCTCAAGCTCATCTAGCATCTCAGCCGCCGCTTTCAACGCTTTTTTCAATTGATTTTGCACTGCTGTGCTCCTATTCAATACTGTCCCCCACATTATGACCCAATCCCCCCACCCGGGTCGGACCTAACCCCCGCTCGGGTCGGACCCAAAACCTCCTCAGTATCAGGGTCAAACGCTTCAATCCCCCACATACGGTACGAAACCCCGCGCCAAAGCCTCTGGGGTCGGACCAGGCAAACATTCGGGTCGGACCTAACGATGAATCATGACACCGGTTCGGTATTAGATTTCTTCGGCTTGGTCTGACCCAGAATCTGGGGTGGCAGGGTTGGGATTATTGATGATGGGGCATAATTACTGTATATTTTTACAGCAATGAGTATAAAGGCAGACTTCCCCCCAATAAAACCCTATGCAGAGCTGCATTGCTTAAGTAATTTCAGCTTCCTGCGGGGTGCCTCCCATCCAGAGGAACTTGTTGAAACCGCGCTGACTCTCGGTTACAGCGCTCTGGCCATAACCGATGAGTGCTCAATGGCTGGAGTGGTGCGTGCCTATGGCCGGATGAAGGAATTAAAGCAAGAGGCTAGTGATGCGGGTAAAGAGCTCCCTTTCCAATTGATCATTGGTAGCGAGTTTGCACTTGATGATGGTTTTAAGCTGGTAGCACTAGTTCGTAATACTAAAGGCTACTCCAGACTGTGCCGGCTAATTACCGAAGCCCGACGATCTGCCGAGAAAGGCAGTTACCAGGTCACTGAAGAAATGATCGACAGCGCCGGACTCGAAGACTGCTGCCTGTTACTGATACCACCGTATTTTCCTAAACATAATAAGTACATCGATCATCGATTCAGTTGGTTCAAATCTTTAGGAAACTACACGTTTTCAACACTTGAACTTCACTACGGTCAGTACGATCACAAACACACCCAGTGGCTCATTAAAACATCTGAAAAACATGGCTTAATTATCGTCGCTGCCGGTGATGTTCATATGCACACACGCAAACGTAGAGCACTACAAGATATTGTGACGTGTATTCGTCATACATGCACTCTAGACAATGCGGGTCGGCGATTATTCATTAACGGTGAGCGTTATCTGCGTGATCTACGCGCTCTGGATTCTATCTATCCACCACAAGCACTTATTAACAGCGCTGATGTAGCTGCATTATGCACCTTTGATCTAAGCGAGTTGAATTATCAATACCCACGGGAAGTCGTTCCAGAAGGCATGGATTCCACTGAATATTTGACTCAATTGACCTACGAAGGTATGCGCTGGCGTTGGCCAGATGGTGCGGATGAACACGTTCAGGAACAAATCGACTACGAATTGAAACTGATTCAAGACATGCAGTACGAGTCTTACTTCTTGACAGTCTATGACATTGTCAATTTTGCCCGAAATCAAAACATTTTGTGTCAAGGGCGCGGCTCAGCAGCAAACTCAGCAGTCTGCTTTAGTTTAGGTATCACCGAAGTAGACCCCAGCCGAACCAGTATGTTATTCGAGCGGTTCATTTCCAGAGAACGCGATGAACCCCCTGACATTGATGTTGATTTTGAACACGAACGCCGGGAAGAAGTGATTCAATACATCTATGCCAAATATGGCCGGCATCGCGCAGCATTAGCAGCCACTGTAGTCACCTACCGAAAGAAAAGCGCCGTGCGCGACATAGGTAAAGCCATTGGTCTATCTGAAGAGCAAGTAGATGCCTTATCAAAATCGCTAGCCTGGTGGGATGGTGCAAATGTCATTGGAGAGCGGCTTGAATCCATGGGCTTTGATCCGCACAGCCCTCTTATGAAACGCTTTGCTTGGTTACTCGAACAGCTTTTAGGCTTCCCACGCCATTTATCTCAACATGTCGGTGGTTTCGTGATTTCCGATCGCGACTTAAGCACATTAGTGCCCGTTGAAAACGCAGCCATGCCAGATCGAACCATCATTCAATGGGACAAAGACGACCTTGAAGAACTCGGTTTACTCAAAGTGGATGTTCTTGCACTTGGTATGCTCACAGCAATTCGTAAAAGTTTTGAATGGATAGCACGCTATCACGGCACACACTACACGATGGCTTCCATTCCACCAGATGACACACCTACCTACGATATGATTTGTAAGGCCGACACCATGGGAGTATTCCAAATTGAATCTCGTGCACAAATGTCGATGCTCCCTAGACTACGTCCACGCAATTACTATGATCTGGTGATCGAAGTCGCGATAGTGCGTCCTGGCCCCATTCAAGGCGGTATGGTGAACCCCTATTTGCAACGCCGCCAGGGCACGTTGCCTGTTACCTACCCAAACAAAGATCTTGAACGTGTACTGGAGCGAACTCTGGGTGTGCCCGTATTTCAGGAACAAGTAATGGAAATAGCCATGGTCGCCGCTGGTTTTACAGCCGGTGAAGCCGATCAGCTGCGCCGCTCAATGGCCGCCTGGCGCCGCGCAGGCGCAGTATCCACTTTCCGAGAAAAACTAATTGGCGGCATGCTGAAAAAAGGCTACGAAGAAGAGTTTGCAGAAGCGATTTTTAAACAAGTGGAAGGCTTTGGCGAGTATGGGTTCCCTGAATCTCATGCGGCAAGCTTTGCGCTACTTGTGTATGTGTCCTGCTATTTGAAATGCCATTATCCAGCGGCTTTTTTATGCGCAATGCTCAATAGCCAGCCGCTTGGGTTCTACGACCCCAGCGACCTGACTCAGGATGCCAGACGCCATGGCGTGCAAGTACTGCCGGTTGACATCAATTTAAGTGATCAGGACCATAAGATGGTGCGAGGTGATAACGGACCGGCTGTACGGCTTGGTTTTCGACTCGTCTCTAAGCTCTCCTCAACTGGCGCCGAAAAAATACTGGGTGCTCGCGAAAGCAGCCCTTTTACCAGTGCTGAAGACCTGGTGCGCCGAACCGGGATCAATAGAACTGATCAACAGGCGTTAGCCATTGCCGGTGCATTAAAACAAATATCTGGCAGTCGTCATGATGCACAGTGGGATCTACTGGGTGTCGAACAGTTACCAAAACTACTCAGTAATGCATCTGCTAAAGAGCCCAATTACTCTCTACCTTTGCCTACTGAAGGTGAAGACATAGTTGCCGACTACCTATCCACCGGTCTCACACTAGGTCGACACCCCTTAGCGCTATTGCGCAGCCAGCTTACCGAGCGACGCATACTCGACTCAGCAGCCTGGGAGTCAATTCCCGATGGTAAATCAGCTAGACTTGCCGGTATCATTAAAGTCCGGCAGCGACCCGGCAGCGCCAATGGTGTACTGTTTATGACTCTCGAAGACGAGCACGGCTGTGTCAACGTGATCATTTGGGAAGCCGTAGTAGAACGCTATCGAAAACAAATTCTCGGCACCACCATGGTGTGCGTTTCAGGTGTCACCCAGCGTGAACAGGGCGTGTGCCATCTGGTGGCAAAACAAATTGAAGATTTAAGCTGGATGCTTGGGGAACTCTCAACGCATTCGAGGAATTTCCATTGACCAAAGAACTCTACCGCGACGATGCGTATTTAAAGACCTGCACTGCCACGGTTACTGCGATAGACGAACGCGGTATTCAATTCGACCAAAGTATCTTTTACCCACTCGGCGGTGGGCAGCTCGGTGATACTGGCACCTTGAGCACCAGTGACGGCGACATCGTCCAGGTGACCGACACACGAAAAGAACGCGATACTAATGAGCAATTTGTCATCGTTGACCCGGACTCAGAGGTAAAACTAAAGATCGGCGACACCGTTACCCAAACGTTAAATTGGGAACACCGGTACAAACTGATGCGGCTACACAGTTGTCTGCACCTGATGTGCGCCATTATCAATGCCCCAGTCAATGGGGGCAGTATCCAACTCGATAGAGCTCGGCTGGATTTCGATCTTCACGAACCTTTGGATAAGGAAGAGCTTACTAACAAGCTAATGGAAATCGTTGAACGTGATGTAAAAATGAGTACTCGCTGGATAAGTAACGAAGAGTTGGCGGCCAATCCCAATTTGGTGCGTACCATGTCGGTAGCGCCACCCACAAACGCAGCAGGTACCATCCGATTGGTGGAATTTGAAGGCGTTGATCTACAAGCGTGTGGCGGCACACACATCGCTTCCACCGCCGAAATTGGACAGGTAATGGTGCGGAAAATAGAAAATAAGGGAAAACAAAATCGCCGAATTACTGTCGTGTTTGCCCAGTAGTATCTAAGTCAATTTAACGGATTCTACAATTGGCACTGTAGTCACCAGCCCTATTGCGCACAAATTGATTCCCGAGACCATCGTAGATGATACTTGGCTCATAGGGGTGTCGGTCTTCGTTACACCAAATACCCCATTGATCATTGTCAACGAAACGACTTCTGATTAGTGTGACCTGAGATTCCTCTAAACGTAATGCGGCATAGGTTGATGAGAGATTTTCCAAACTGCCAGTGTGAGAGATAGTTGTATAGCTAAAAGTATTCTCAGGCCAGGGGCTGTCATACAATTCGATCCCATCCCAATAACCAGGCTGCTCAACCAATCCCCTAAACAGGTTTGGCGAGCCCTCCGTGCCCATGGATTGTATAACCCCATTTCCTTCCACATTTAGCCAAGCATCTTCACCGAAGACGATTTCGACTCCAGGTTCCAGATACAAAATCCCTCCCTCGACATAGAAATAGCTACCAATAAAATACGGAGCATTCAGCGATTTCCACCGAAATACCTCTCCTCGCTCCTGGCGCCCAGAGCTTATTCGAACAAAAGGTTGCCCATTTTCATCGCCAACACCAAGGTAGTCACTATCAGAATCCAAAATAGGTACGAGCTCAGCCTCGATCACCAAACCCGCCCACACATTCCCAAAAAAACGATTGTTTGAAAATGCTGTCAGATTTACATCGTCAAAAATGGACATACCATGCACATAACTGTTGGAAACGGTTGTATTGGTGATCGAGATAGATATGTCATCAATAATAAAACCCGCATCAGGACAAAAACTGATATGACATACTTGGCCGGCGTCTTTTACGTCAACGTGGTCGAACACACTGGCACGGCCACCAATAATATCTATGCCTCGCCAATACCCGCTAACGTGACTTAACCCTTCAAACACAATCCGGTTTTGCGCGGTTCCATCGGCCTGAACTTCACCGCCATCTACCACTATTCGAGCATCTGCCTTGGCTTGCACAACTACGCCAGGTTCGATGTTGAGCACCGAACGCACTTCAACCCAACCGTCTAACTCATAATCACAATAAGAGGCCGTATTGACCAAAGTGGTTGGCGAGGAGATATCCTCTGACAGAACGTAGGTACAACCACCAGAACCACCGGAATCACTAGAACCACCAGAACCGCCTGCGTCGTCATCCAGCGCCCCTAGATTTCCTCCACCACCTCCACAACTAGTTACGAGCATTGAAGTCGATAACAGGGCAAAAAGAATTCGACAGTAAATTAGCCGCACCATTAAAGTCTCCCAAATTGCAGATTCACACTAGACGGGAATACCCAGACACATCCGCCACTACCCTCATTAACGTACGGCAATCCAAAAACACACAAACCCCACACCGGGTCGGACCTCCCCCCAACCTGGTCATAGCCCCCAATTTGCTTGCTCCGACTCCGGGTCGGACCTCCACTGGCCTAGTCACAGCCCTCGTTTAGCTTAAAAACCGCAAACTGCCACAGCTCTGGTACATCCGGGTCCGACCCCAACAGTTCAGAAACTATCAGTGCAGATAGGATTCGGTCTGACCCGAATCGGCTGGATTGGCGCCAGGTGGAGAAGAATGTGGTCCGACCCCAATAAAAAACGCTATAAGGTTTTATTCATGTCCATGAACTGAATTCGTGTAGCACAAAGCTCCTAAGCCAATGCAGAAACTAAATTCAGGCAACCTGGAGAGCCAGGCAGCCACCATCGGGAGTCCTCTAGATTATGAAACTGGAGCTTGACCATGTATTTATACTGGTGGAAGCAGGCGGCGCCGTAGCCGACCTTGTGGCAGCACTTGGTCTTAAAGAAAGCTTTAGCAGAGCGCACCCAGGTCAAGGCACTACTAATCGACGCTTCGAGTTATCCAACAGCCTACTAGAATTTCTATGGGTTCACGACTCTGAGGAAGCTCACACAGGACCGGGCAGAGAGCTTAAATTTAACGAACGTTCCGGCAACTCTGAGCATTCACCGTTTGGTCTTATTCTAAAACGTGCAATGCATTCTGATGATGGATCCCCATACGACGGATGGACATACCAGCCTAGTTATTTTAAACCGCCAAACGCATTCCATATTGGAGAAAACTCGTCCAATCTAATAGAACCGCTGTGCATTTACGCCCCCTTCCTCGAGCCCAACCAAAGTGCCACCACCAAAGAACCCTTCTCTATGTTAAGTCATGTAACGATTACGACGCCTGCCACACCACTTTCAAACGTTGCGCACAGTGTCAATGCTGCGAATAGAATTTCGATTAGATCAGGCGACCAGCACCTGATGGAACTAACTTTAGATGCCAATCGTAAAGATAAGACTAAGGATTTTCGCCCAGACATACCATTGATCATTAACTGGTAGAATCCTGCCTCACAAACCAACGTTCGTTTTGTTACACCCAAGGGCAATCAATTGACTAACATAATAAAAGGTGTGGTTTTACTAATTGCGCTGCTATTAAGTGCCTGTACCGGCATTCCTAAAAACATTGAGCCAATAGAAGATTTTAAGGTTGATCGCTATTTGGGCACCTGGTATGAAGTAGCACGCTTGGATCACCGATTTGAGCGCGGCTTGACGAACGTTACTGCAACATACACTCTTCAAAAAGATGGAACCATACAAGTGCTCAACCGGGGCTTTTCAACCGACAAAGAACAGTGGAACGAAGCCATTGGTAAAGCAAAATTTGTCAGCGACTCAAGTATCGGTCATTTAAAGGTGTCTTTTTTTGGTCCCTTTTATGCCTCCTATGTGGTCTATGAACTCGATCAAAACGAATATCAGTACGCTTTTGTCACTGGAAACAATAAAAAATACTTATGGCTTCTCTCCAGAAAACCCGCGGTAGAGCCTCAGCTTCTAGATCGATTTAAGATTCAGGCCGAAGAGCTCGGTTACGATATCAGCGAGTTGATATTGGTAGAGCACTCGACCCCGTAGCGGTGGATAGATATTAATTGAATAATCCAGCTATCGCCCACCCGTTAGAGCTACCCTGCGGCCAGGTATTAAAAAACCGCCTAGTAAAATCCGCAATGTCAGATTCTCTTGGCGACGGCCAGGGCAATCCGACAGATACTCAAAATCGCCTATACCAACGCTGGGCACAAGGTGGAATCGCCGCGATGATTGTCGGCGAAGTTCAGTGTTCGCCCTACTATGCGGAGAAACCGGGCAACTTGGTTTTAAATTCAGCCTCCGATGTGGAGCGCTTTAAAACTCTTGCTCAGATTGGAACTGCAAACCAAACCCATCTATGGCTGCAGCTAGGCCATGCAGGTGCCATGGCGCACCCGGCCATTAGCAAACCCAAGGGGCCGAGCGAAATTCAACTACCTGATTTACGTTGTCAGGCACTTAGCCTGACTGAGATACAAAACCTACCAGCAGAATTTGCTAACACAGCCCGCCTAGCCCAGGCGTTGGGGTTTAGCGGTGTCCAGATTCACGCAGCACATGGATTTTTACTCAGCCAGTTTCTATCACCACTGTTCAATCAACGCGGCGATCACTATGGTGGCTCTATCAACAATCGAATGAGATTACTTCTGGAAGTCTTAGATGAAGTGCGTAGCTGTGTAGAAGGTGAGTTTGCGGTGACATTGAAATTGAATTCGACCGACCAGCTCGGTGGCGGTTTTGAAAAAGCAGATGCACTAAAAGTTGTAAAAGCGCTCAATACCACAGGCATCGATCTAGTAGACATCAGCGGTGGCACCTATTTTCCTGGAGCCCCGTCAGCTTCTGATCGATCCTCATCCGGACCTTATTTTGTAGACTTTGCCATACAGGCCAAGAGCAACACCAACATACCTGTGATGGTAACGGGCGGATTTAAAACGTTGCATCAAGCCAACATAGCGATTGAACGAGGAATTGATGTAGTTGGACTTGCTCGAAGTTTGGTTTTATCTCCCGACCTTCCACATCGATGGCTCAGCACACTAAGTGGGGACCCTACATTCCCTCAATTCTCATCTCCTCCTGAAGGAGGTGTTACTGCGTGGTACACCATGCGACTCACAGAGCTGGGTCAAGACAGTGAAAAGGACGAAATACCAAATCTCGAACAGTGCATCAACGCCTATGAAGAGCGCGATCGACAACGCTCGATACTATGGAAAGAGCACTTTCTGTCTTAATAACGATCGCACAGGCTGTAGTTAAATCACGACAGCAATGAGGTGACCGGAGACCCAAACTGCAGCGGATGATGCTTCAGGTGTCGGGTTAGCACATCAACATATTTAAAATCGGTAACCGATATCGTTTATCGTTCGGATAAAGGAGAGCTTTTTCTGAGCGATCTGTCTAATGCGCCCGATGCTAGTACGCCACCTTCAAAACTGCACCTGAAGAATCCTTGGATCTATGAGAATGCAAGGCGATAACGTCTAATGCGCATCCCCTGCCTCCTCATAACCCATATGAAATTCATCAACCGCTTTGGCTGCCATTTTAGTTTTCGATGTATTGGCTACATGAAAGAGAGCCTCACCTTCGTGCACCAACGGCATGTTTGTCATACCGATTAGAATGCCCGTAACACTACTTTTAATGTACTGTTCTGATTCTCCAAAAGGGTCTGCAATAACACCAAGCACGTCTCCCTTGTTGACTGTGGCACCCATTTTAATTCGAGTGCGAAGAATTCCGCTCTGAGGGGCTCGCATCCAAGTACTGTCATTCGCAATGAATGATTCGAACGACTTCTCTCCGCGTTTCAAGGCTGGCAGCATATTCAAATGACGCATCACTCTAAGCGTACCCTGCACTCCAGCTTTAATAGCTACCTCGTCAAAACGCAATGCCTCTCCTGCCTCATACAACAGCAACGGAATCTCCTTCGCAGCGGCGCGAAGAGTGCCATCCCGAGTGGGCATATCGATGATGATGGGAGCCGCAAACGCTTTGGCTAGACCCAAACTATCACCATGCTGCTCCAGATCCAGCCGGATTTGAGGCAGGTTGGTCCGACCCGATGTCGCGGTGTGAAAATCGATGCCGTGCGTACAGTTTTGTACGATTTCTTGAATAAGCGTATCGGCCAGACGAGAGGCCATCGAACCTCGGTCCGACCCGGGAAAGGAGCGGTTCAGATCTCGTCTATCGGGAAGGTAGCGTGACTGGGACACGAAACCGAACACGTTAACCACTGGTACCGCAACGAGGGTGCCATTTAAGCGTTTTAACGACCTCGACTCAAGAAGCCGTCGAATGATTTCAATGCCGTTGATTTCATCCCCGTGTATGGCGGCAGTTAGAAACAAAGCAGGGCCAGGTTTCTTACCGTGAACTATGTGTACAGGCATCGCCACCGATGTGTGTGTATACAAAGGTGGTAACGGTAAATCGACGTAACGACGCTCCCCGGGTTGTATAGCAATCCCGCCTATTAGAAACGGTTCGGCTTTTGTCATGAACTAACGTTATCCTGTGCCTTTAGTCGCCGTATTAAACGGACGTGCATTCTTTTCAATATGCTCGATGATAATGCCCGCAACGTCTTTGCCGCTTGCACTCTCGATCCCCTCCAGTCCGGGCGACGAATTTACTTCCATCACCAACGGGCCTCGATCAGAGCGAAGTAAATCAACCCCCGCCACTGATAGTCCTAAAATTTTCGCAGCACTAACAGCTGTTTGCCTTTCCTCTTTGGTTATTTTGACCAAGCTGGCTGATCCACCCCTATGCAAATTCGATCGAAATTCGCCCTCGGGTGCTTGGCGGCGCATGGCAGCGACGACTTTTCCTCCCACGACCAAACACCGAATATCTGATCCGCCCGCCTCCTCAATAAATTCTTGAACCAGAATGTTCGCCTTCAATCCCATAAAAGCTTCGATAACACTCTCTGCCGCTTTGTTCGTTTCCGCCAATACGACACCAATGCCTTGGGTTCCTTCCAATAGCTTTATCACAACGGGTGCGCCACCTACAAGCTTAATCAAATCCTTGGTATCACCCGGTTTATTCGCAAAACCGGTGATGGGTAAGCCAATGCCTTTTCGTGACAATAGCTGGAGCGATCTTAATTTATCTCGGGAGCGTGCTAGCGCCACAGACTCAATCAAACTATAAACACCCATCACTTCAAACTGTCTTAAAACCGCTGTTCCGTAAGCCGTCACAGAGGCTCCAATTCGAGGAATAACGGCATCAAATCCGATCAATGAGTCGCCTTCCAGGTGCACCATCGGGCTACGCGAAGCTATATTCATATAACAACGCAAAACATCAATTATCTGAACCTCGTGCCCTCTTTCTTCGGCTGCTTGGAGCAAACGACGCGTTGAATACAATCGGCTATTCCGTGACAACAATGCAATTCTCACGTCGATACCTCATTGTCGTTGTGTGAATACAGTCGGCGCGCACTCATTCGACCACATAAAAAAGATTCTGCCGGGTCTACTAAATACTCTGGTTGAAGCGCCGTTCTGCCAATCAGCAGGCGAAACATCATACTGCTGCGCTCAGTGAGTGTGAGTTCAATTTTTTTGGTGATGCCCCCAAGGATTAATGTAGTTTCAACCACCACCCGGTGTTGCTGATGCCCACCTGAGTCCGTGATCTGCCGATTGTCTACGATGCGAGCTTCACACTGCCGTACAACGTCTTCAGCATTTTGAATGGGTAATACTTTGAATCTTATCCATTTCTCCTCGCCACGAAGGAAAGGTTCAAGATCAAAGGCGTGTATGGCGGATGTGCGTGCCCCTGTATCAATTTTTGCCTTGATCGCCGGCACATCGAGATCGGGCATGGATACCCATTCGCGCCAACCTAGCGTTTGCTTCGCCACCTCACTCACCAGAACTTCCCGTTGCACACTCTATGACAACAGTATAGGACGGTTTTGACAGTGCCCCGTCCAAGATAGATCCAGGAGAATGCCCCGGTCGTGGGGCAGGTAAACTTAGGATGACCTCTGTGGGGTCATCTACGGCGAGAATTTGATCATCGCTGGCAGTGACTGCTCGAGCACGAGCTTCGCATTCGGAAGATCATTGTTTTCCAGCTTCCGATTGACCGTTTCTTCTCCCAACCCTTGACTCACCCAACGT
Source organism: Gammaproteobacteria bacterium (assembly GCA_019634245.1). The sequence continues at coordinate 35,148 of JAHQVR010000350.1, read as the reverse complement.
TGACGCAGCCGTTGGCGGATCTGTTCCATGGGAACATCAATCGATATAGTCAATTCGAACAACGTGGCTATGTCACGCCATATCGGCTCATTGAGGAGCAAATAGTTTCCTTCCACCAGTACGATAGAGTGGTGTGCCTCTACAGCGCCACCCGCATTAATAGATAAATCTCGATCTCGGTCGAAAACCGGGTAATAAATTGGGGTCTCTGCTGCTGCGACGCGCTTGAGCAACGACTGGAAACCCGCAGTATCAAAGGTGCGCGGTGACCCTTTGACAGCCAACAACTGCTGTGCCTCTAACACTTGATTGTCTAAGTGAAAACCATCCATCGGCACAACCGCCACTGATTCGGAGCCCAGTAATTTGTTTACCTCTGTGCGCAATAATCCTGAGATAGTCGACTTGCCAGAGGCGGGCGGCCCGCTAATACCCACTAACAAAGGATGCCTGGAATCTCGCAATTCAAGACCCTTGGCGACTCGCTCAGTCAGAGCAATCATTGAATCTAGCTGGACGGTATCAACCATGGTAACGCTACTCGGCCTCGGACTCGGGTGGCTCGGCTGCCCCTGTCATAAACGCAACCGCATCGGACATAGTATGAAGCTTCGGATCGATCACGCACAATCGCTTACCCAAGCGATGTACGTGAATTCGGTCTGCAACCTCAAACACGTGCGGCATATTATGTGAAATTAGAACAATGGGGATACCGCGGGATCGAACATCCTGAATCAGGTCCAGCACGCGCCGAGATTCTTTGACACCCAATGCCGCAGTCGGCTCATCCATGATAATGACTTTCGAACCGAAAGCTGCAGCCCGAGCGACCGCGACTCCTTGACGTTGACCACCAGACAAGGTCTCAACTGCCTGAGAAATATTCTGGATAGTCATCAAGCCAAGTTCACTTAGTTTATCCCGAGCTTTCTTTTCCATCGTCTTATGATCCAGAGCCCGAAACCACTTTCCTAAAAAATCGGTGCGTCTGATTTCACGGCCAAGAAACATATTGTCGGCAATCGACAGCGCGGGTGATAAGGCAAGGTTTTGATAAACGGTTTCTATACCTGCCAACCGAGCTTCCATTGGGGATTTAAAAGACACCGCTTGCCCATCGAGCGACACTGAACCTTCGTCGGGCGTGAGCGCGCCACTAACGGCTTTAATCATCGTGGATTTTCCAGCGCCATTATCACCAATCACGGCCAGAATTTCACCCGCCCGTAGATCGAAGTTGGCGTGATCCAAAGCCACGACGTTGCCAAATCGTTTCACCAAGCCTTTAGCCTGTAATACGACATCGTTCATAAGCGTCCCCTACACCGAAACTCGGCGAATCCACTGATCGATTCCCACTGCCAGTATGATCAAGCAGCCTATGGCGAACCTTTGCCATAACACATCGACCCCAGCGATCTTCAGACCCGAGCTGAATACCCCAACGATCAAGGCGCCAAACAGCGCCCCCAAGATGGAGCCTCGTCCACCAAACAACGAGGTACCGCCAATTACTACGGCAGTAATCGAATCCAAGTTGGCATCATAAAAACTCTGCGGACTGACAGAGCCCACTCGTCCAATTGATACCCAAGCACCGATGCCACAAATAAAACCGGCTAACGTATACACCGAAATCAATAGCCGATCCGTGCGTATTCCTGCCAATTCAGCGGCCTCTTTGTCATCCCCGACGGCATAAACGTGACGACCCCATGCCGTTTTGTTCAGCATGTACCAAAGCACCAGAAACATGGCGACCATTAAAAAAGAGCCATAAGTGAAAACGGCGCCACTAAAATTATCGCCTGCGCCGATGGTCACTCGTTCACCAAAAAACTTAAGCGACGGTGCGATTTTGTCGATGTCCTGAGAACGAATGGACTGAGAGCCCGAGTACCAAATATTTAATGCAAAGAAAATATTCCAAGTACCCAAGGTGACAATAAACGGTGGCAATCGCAGTCGAGTGACCAAAATTCCATTGATTAATCCGCAAAAGGTACCAATAAAAAATCCCGACAGAATGGCAAGCGGAGTTGGAACGCCTAGAACCACTGCAAACTTTCCTGCAAACACAGAGGCCAACACCATAATAGCGGCCACGGAGAGATCAATTCCAGCAGTCAGAATGATCAAGGTTTGTGCGCAGGCTAGTATGCCGATGATGGTTACTTGCTGAATAATCAACGACAAGTTAAATGCCGTGAAAAAGCGCTCTCCAGCAAACACACCAAAGATCGCGACACTGAACAGAAGAATAATTATCGGCACCATGGCTGGGTTGCCATGCAAAAAGTGCTGTAAGTGTTGTAAAGGGCCTCGGCGATGGTGCTCGAAACTCGCTACGGTGGTATCCGCAACTGAATCAGTCATTCCTACTCTCCGCATTCAAACTCATTTCAATCGATAAAAACAAAGGGCAGCCGAAGCTGCCCTGAGTTCATCCCGTTAGGATAGTCGACCGTTACTGGCGAACTAGCCCCAGCACTTGTCCATACCTTCTTTAGTGTCGATCGACTCAATGCCATCCACAGGTGAATCGGTGACCAAGGATACACCAGTATCAAAGAAATCCAGACCTTCTGTAGGTGCTGGCTTTTCGCCGGTGTCCGCCCACGTCTTGATCGCTTCCACACCTAATGACGCCATTAACAACGGGTATTGCTGAGACGTCGCACCAATGACGCCCTCGGCAACATTTTGTACACCCGGACAACCACCGTCTACTGACACGATCGTGACTTTGTCTTCTCGACCAAAGGCTTTGAGTGCTTCGTATGCACCGGCGGCGGCAGGTTCGTTAATGGTGTACACCACATTGATGCCGGGATCTTTAATCATCAAGGTCTCCATCGCGGTTCGACCACCCTCTTCATTACCAGCAGTCACCTCATTGCCAATGATTCGAGGATCATCTTCATCACCCCAGCGCGACACATCCTTCACATCGACACCAAAGCCCGTTAAAAAGCCTTGGTCACGAAGAACGCCGACCGACGGCTGACTATCTGCCAGATCGAGCATCGCAATCTTTGCGTCGGCTGCTTTGTCACCCAACTGAGCCGCAGCCCAGGCGCCAATAAGCTCACCGGCTTTGAAATTATCTGTGGCAAAGGTAGCATCGGCAGAATCAATGGGCTCCAGTGGGGTATCCAATGCAATGACCAGCAATCCAGCCTCTCTAGCCTGCTGCACTACCGGCACAATGGCCTTGGTATCCGAGGCAGTTATCAGAATACCTTTAGCACCCGATGCAATACACGTTTCGATCGCTTGCACCTGAGTTTCATGGTCGCCATCGACTTTGCCAGCGTAGGAAGACAGCTGTATGCCTAATTCTTCTGCCTTGGCAGTTGCTCCTTCTTTCATTTTGACAAAAAACGGATTGATGTCCGTTTTAGTAATCAAGCAAGCGCCAATGTCTTGCGCCTGTGCTGTTGAGACAAAACCCGCTGCTAGTAGCAGCGTGGTAGTAAGTGCATGTTTGACAGTAAGTGCCACGATAGTTTTCTCCAAAAGTGGATCTAATATGTATGAGCGTCACCTGAATCCGGTGGACACTTCTCAGGTTCGCTGTTTGGTAAAAAGTTGTCAATGGGTAGACGAAAATCTACTGGAGTTCATTGGGTATTTTTGTTTCTTTTTTGCACAAATATGTTTCAGAGTTTTAAAACTATTTACTCAACAGAATCTTACCTAAACCACTGATTTGAACTATTCTCTGAATTGTACTGTTATTGCTTCATGATAGTGCAACCGGATCATCAAACCACACACACTCATCAGGAGCTGAGACATGGCCACTAACCCCTACGCAACCCCACAAGCAGAACTCGATAGTGGACTCGCCGAAGTAACACCCGTTTCCTGGTTTAGCCATCACGGTCGACTCGGTGTGCTCTCGTATTGGGGCATGGCAGCGGTTCTAACGTTGGCCTTTTTGGTTATTGGCGGCATTTTGGGATTTGTCGCGATGCAGGTAACCGGTTGGAGTCCAAGCTCAGCAGAATCTCCCCCCGCTCTCATGTGGTTAATACTGGCGCCGTTACTACTTATTATGATCTATGTTGGCATCTGTCTGGCCATCAAACGACTGCACGATTTGAATATGGTGGGCTGGTGGGTGCTGCTCACCCTGGTGCCCATCGTCGGAATGATCTTTTCGATTTACTTATACTTTTGGCCCGGTAAGAAAACGCCCAATCGCTTCGGTGGCTGGCGTGCCGCTAAGGGTTGGGAAAAAGTGCTCGGAATCATCTTTATGCTGCTGATGGTTGCCGGTATTGCCCTGAGCTTTGTTGCACCTATGGTTATGCTGGGCATGGGCGGAGGCGTATAGTCTCGGCTTATCAAGCTAACCCGTTTTTCCAATGAGCGCCCAACCGGCAGACACCCTTCATGTGGTTGAAACACCGGAGGGCGCTCGAATTCGATTGGCAGTAGCGGGACCCATCGCACGCGGTTTGGCCTGGGTCATTGACTTACTGATTCGCGCGGTCGTGTTTTACATCTTGGTGTTTGCCCTTGCGCCGCTGATGGATGCCTTTAATAGCGTGGAGATAATCGTAGGGTTCTTTTTGATTCTGATATTCCTGATGAATTGGCTCTACTCCGTTGTGTTTGAATCGCTCTACGCAGCTACCCCCGGAAAAATGTTGTTCAAACTGCGCGTCGTGCATGACAACGCAGCCCCGTTAACCATCGGTGGATCCGTGGTTCGCAACCTGTTAAGGGCCGTAGATGGTTTGCCTTTTCTAAATGCATTGGGCCTGGTTTGTATGATGACCGACAGTCGTTTTCGTAGGCTGGGTGATCTAGCGGCTGGCACACTCGTTATCTATAAAGATAAAACGAAAACCACCACCGCCTTTGAACATCCTTTAAGTATGCCTCCACCTGCATGGCTCTCTAGAGATGATCGTCAAGCCATCGTCGACTTTGCCGAACGAAGTGCTGAGCTAACCGCTGAGCGCCAAGCTGAACTTGCAGAACCGTTACACAGCTTGATGGATAGCGATGCGGATCCGGTAACTACATTGAAATGCTGGGCGCAATGGATATTGCGCGGACAAAACACCCATGTTGAATCAACAGGCGTTTGAAAAGGCCCATGAAGGCGAGTGGCAAGCCTTAACTGAGTGCTTGACTGCACTGGAATCGGTGAAACCGTGGAAGCGTAAAAAAACGTCGGTGGAACAGCTCCCCTCGTTGTATTCAGCCTTGTGCCAACAACACGCTATTGCCCGAAGCCGTGGCTACAGCCATGCATTGACTGATCGGCTGCACGGTTTGATTACCCGAGCTCATCAGCAACTCTACCGCCACCGTGAACCGTGGTTGCGCCGCATATTCGGGTTCGTTGGTGGTGGTTTTTCGCGCAAGCTACGCGCTGAAAAAGGGATCTTTTTTATTTCCTGTGCGTTGTTCTGGGGACCAGCACTGATTTGTGGGTTGATTGCCGGTTTTTGGCCTGATACTGCCGACATGCTGCTAGGCAGCGGCCAACGCCGCAATCTTGAATTTATGTATGGGCCAAATTCCGGATCGATCCGCCCTGAAGGCATGGAGTCAGCCAGTAACTTCATGATGTTTGGGTTCTATATCTACAATAACATCGGTATAGATTTTCGAGCATTTGCTAGTGGCATATTGTTCGGCTTAGGTAGTGCTTTTTTTATGGTGTTCAATGGTGTGGCGATCGGAAGTGCCGCTGGTTATCTAACCGGGCTTGGGTATAACGAGAAATTTTGGGGATTTGTTGCCGCACACAGTGCTCCTGAACTCATCGCAGCCACCATCAGTGGTGCAGCCGGGATGATGATGGGCCGAGCACTGATCAAACCAGGAAGACGAACACGGCGACTTGCTCTGCTCGAAGAAACGAAGGCAGCCATCCCTTTAATCATCGGTGCAGCGCTAATGACACTGTTGGCAGCGTTCATCGAAGCCTACTGGTCGGCATCGAATGATCTACCTTTTTCTGGAAAAATACTGGTTGGTATTTTGATCTGGATCGTGTTCATCTGGTATCTGATGTTGGCAGGTCGACGATCTAAGCATCGAGGCGCATCTATCTAGCTATGGCCTCTGTTGATAGCCTAACTGTTCTGCCGCGCCCCAGAAGTGCCTGGCAAGCTATGGATGCTGGCTTTACCCTAGCTCGACCGCACTTTTTTAAGTTAGCGTTGTTGTGGTCAGTGTTTGCTGCTCCCTTCTTTGTACTTCCACACTTAATCTTTCCAAGTAACCCCATGATCGCCCTATGGATTGGCTGGTGGTTCAAACCACTGTATGAAGTTCCAATATTAATTTACCTCTCCAGTGCGCTATTCGGTGAGCACTTGAAAGTACGTGATGTATTAAAACGGTCTCTAAAACACATTCCCAGATTGCTCGGCTCCTATTTAACCTATGCCCGATTTAGCCCTCATCGATCCCTGACACTACCAGTGGTAATACTGGAGCAATTACCCTTTAAAGCTCGGCGCGCTCGAATCGGCGTTCTCACTGCTGCTGTGAATCGAGCCTTTTCGCTACAAATGGTGAGTCTTCATGTGGAGTATCTACTGAACTATGCCCTCATGGTCATACTGTTGTTTCTTATACCCACGGAAGAAAGCTTCGAATTTTATAATTTCTTCGAAAATTTATTTGACGATGAAATACTGCCCAACTGGTTTTGGAACTTAAGCACCGCCTGTGTGTTTATCGCCGCTGCGTGCGTTGCACCATTTTACATTGGTGCCGGTTTTATGCTGTACATCAACAGGCGAATGAAAATTGAAGCCTGGGACATAGAGCATCAATTTCGTCGAATCGCCAGAGTCAAAGCGGCTAGCGACAACACTACGACTCGTGGCCAGAGTGTTCAGATTATCCTGGCATGTGTACTCTTTGGCAGCATTGTTTTGCCCTCGCCTAGCGAAGCACAAACACAAGCACAAACACAAGCACAAACACAAGCACAAACACAAACACAAACACAAACACAGGCACAAACACAGGCACAACATACTCCGTCAACGGCTGCTCCAACCACTGGGCAACAAACGAGCAACGCAGATTCTACCGATACAAAGATGAATAGCGCCAGTGCGGCTGGCTCAACTGAGTTGGTCCTAGATTCAGGAAATCTACCGAGCATTGAAGAGACGCGTACGCTAATTCAGGAAATAAAAGCGCACAGCGAATTTGGTTCAACGCAAGATAAGCGCGTGCTGAAGTTTAAGAAACGACCAAAGAAAGCATCAAAAGAGTCCGATTTTGATTTCCCTGATTGGTTGTCTAACTTCCAATGGATCGCCGATGGGATGCAAACCTTCGCGAACCTAATGCAATGGCTATTGTGGATTCTGGCTGCTTTTTTAATTGTGTTGGCACTACTAGCCATTCAACGTTTTCTACCAGAGAACGTACGCGCATCCCTATCACCACGCAGACGCATTAAAGAGCGAACCAGTTTTGTCGCGCACCCACTAACGACTAATTTACCTAGCAATATACCCAAAGCCGCACAGGACGCGCTAAATAACGGGAACAAGCGCGAAGCCTTGAGTCTTCTTTATCGTGGTGCTATTCGAGCACTTATCAACGAACACGAACTGCCAGTGCCAAAGGCTGCGACCGAGTCTGAATGTCTGGCGTTGGTTAAAGCTTCCGCAGCCGCCCCTCAAAAATCGGCCTTTAGCGAAGTAGTCTCTCTTTGGCAACAATGTGCCTATGCGAAGGTGGAACATGCTGAGACTCTCATCAATTCCACGATTCAAAGTTGGCCAACCGCGTTTGCCGGTGGCAGCACCGCTCAAACCAAGAAAGTCAGCACATGAGCCGCGGCAAACTCATACTTTTTACCACACTCATGGTGGTGATCGTTGCGGCAGCTGCGCTGTGGGCGCGCAACAACATGTACTACGAAACGGTGGAATCCAGAATTCCTCCCAGCGTTGAAGCACAACGTAATCGATTTCTGGCAGCAGAACGCCTACTGGCCACCCAAGATATTGCGATTGAACGAAAAATAAGCCGAAGCCTGTTCAATAACTTGAATAACTTTGAAGACCAGGCGCTTTGGGTGTTCGATCCCAGCAATATCAAAATCCGAGAGGAAATGGACCAGTTACTCAACTGGGTCGAAAATGGTGGACATTTAATTCTACAAATACGCAGACTACCCCGTACCGACAGCGAGCTGCTCTACACACAACTAAAATCGCGTGGTATCGAACTGGTGCTCAGCCGCGATGAACAGTACCCAGACAACCGAACTAGTGAGGTCAGTATTCCCATTGCAGAGGCTAAGGGCCGGTCAATACTGGTGGAACTTCATCACAGGCAGGTTTTTAAAACCGAACTGAATGCTCGGCTACAGGTCGGTGACAATGCCATCGGGTCCCGATTGTTGCAAGTGGGTGTTGGCGATGGCTTCATCACGTTATTGAGCGACAACACCGCATTTAGTAATTATGGAATTGAAAGCGGAGATAATGCCTACTTGTTGCTGTGGTTACTCAATGCCAACCCAAAACTTTCCACTCTGGCCATTATGGAAGATCTTTCCGATACACCTGGCCTGTTTCGTACGCTGTTCTCAACGTTTACATTGACCGTACTGACACTGCTAGCAGTCGTTGCTGCGTATCTGGTGAAAGCATCTACGAGGCACGGTCCAGTGCTGCAAGAGCCAGCGCCGGGTGGCAAAAACCTGATATCCCACTTGCGGGCTCGAGGATTTTTCCTGGCCAGGCAGCGGAAATTAGACCCCATGCTATTACCGGTCCGAACCGCAGCAACTCATGCACTGAGCCGTAAACGCGGAGTACGCAGGGTTAAAACTAGTACGCAAACATTGGATACCAAGGCATACGAATTGGCCGCCAAGCTCGCAGATTGCACACCCGAGCAAGCTGAAAAAGCACTCAATGGTGAATTGAGTTCCAGTCGAGAGCTTGTAGATTCCGGCGTCATTTTACATCGAATTATTCACGCTCAAACGCATGCCAGCTCGGCTGTCAGCAAAGAGCGAACTACCAACCAAGGAACCGCCACATCATGAATACGTCTGCGGATTTTGATCAAGCACACCACGTCATTCAAGAACTGAAGCGAAATTTTTCACAGGTTGTCGTCGGACAACAAGATACGATAGATGAACTATTGGTGTGTATAGCAGCTAGTGGCCATGTACTTATTGAGGGTGTACCTGGTTTAGCAAAAACATTGCTCGCCAGATGCTTGGCGATCTCTAGCCAGGCCGAAGATGTGCGTATACAGTTCACACCGGATTTGATGCCGTCGGATATTATCGGACATGCCATGTTCGATGGCGATCAACAAAAATTTTTCATTCGTGAGGGACCCATTTTCGCCAATATTATTATCGGCGACGAAATCAATCGGGCACCCGCAAAAACACAATCCGCTCTGCTTGAAGCTATGCAGGAACAGCAGGTTAGTATCGAAGGCGAAACCCGTTTGTTGCCGCAGCCTTTTATTGTCATTGCTACTCAGAACCCTATTGAACAAGAAGGTACCTATCCCCTACCGCAGGCTCAGTTGGATCGGTTCCTGTGTAAAGTGTTGATCGATTATTTAACTGTGGACGATGAACTGCAAATGCTTCAACAGGTAACCCATGAGCGTAAAGCCCATCAACTCGATCTGGATGCACTTCAGCCAGTAACGACACTGGAAGGCTTGCACGACCTACAACACACTGCGAGCTTTATTCCTGTCGATACCGCTGTGCAACGCTACATAGTCGAAATCGTTGATAGCACACGACATTGGAATGGTATTGAGGTCGGCGCTGGCCCTCGGGGTTCAATTGCTTTACTCCGAGCAGCCCGAGGTCATGCCCTATTAGAAGGCCACTCATTTGTCACACCGGACAATGTGAAATCTATGGCTCCTTCAGTGCTAAGGCACCGAATAAGCTTGACACCAGATTTAGATATAGAAGGCTACAAACCCGACGATGTTATCAATGATTTACTCACCAGTGTAAACGCGCCGCGTACTTAATTCTCGCATGCTGATCCCAACCAACAGAGCACTCATCATTGGGCTAGTTATCGCCCTACTCGGTGTTATACCTTCTCTGTATCCAACACTTCTGGGGCCATGGATAACAGTGGCCGCGGTGTTTGTCTTTCTTCTTGTGATTGATGGTTGGCGACTCAGGCGATGTTCTTTAGAAGGTAGTCGGGATGTGCGACGAGTGATTGCCCACCGTCGCTGGAGCGATGTCACGCTTAATATCGTCAACACCTCTTCGATGTCCTTGCTGGTGAAAGCCTTCGACATGCACCCACTGCACTGTTTTAGTGAAGGATTACCAAACCACAAACAGCTTGACGCTACACAAAGCGCTTCAATGACTTATCAACTGCGTTCCGATCAACGCGGTGACCTATCCTTTGAAGGCATACAGTGTCTTATAGCGTCGTCGCTGGGCTTAATAGAAAGACGAATGACCATCCCAGCTATCAGTGAGGCACAAGTATTTCCCAACTATAACGCCAACCAGTCCTTTGGTGCACTACTTAGCCGCCGACGTTTACAGCAAATGGGTATTAATCGTCTACCTCGCCCTGGCGAGGGCAGCGACTTTAATCAATTACGTGAATATCGGGATGGCGATAGCCTCCGACAAATCGATTGGAAGGCCACAGCCCGTACCCGAAAAATCATTGCCAGAGAGTTTCAGCAAGAACGCGATCAACAAATTGTTTTTTTACTCGATTGCAGTCAACGAATGCGACATCAAAGCGAGCACAGCTCACATATGGATGATGCAATCAATGCGCTAGTGCTGCTCGCGCAAGTAGCTTTGCAACAGGGTGACTCAACCGGCCTCATGACCTTTGGCGGTATCGATCGCTGGATAGCGCCGAGCAAGGGGGCAAATGCCTCAAGGCGATTGATGAACGGGCTGTACGATATTGAAGCCACGCGAGAGCTACCTGATTACACCGCTGCTATACAAAACCTCGCAGTCAAATTACGTCGGCGTGCATTGGTGATATTAATTACCAATTTGCGCAACGAGGATGGTGACTCTGCACTGAAGGCACTCCAACAGCTCAATAGTAAGCACCTGGTGCTCATGGCCGATCTAAGAGAATCCGATTTAGACAATGCGATCGCTGATGAACCGAAAACCTATCGCGAATCGGTAGTATATCTAAGTGCAGAAGCCTATAGTCAGGATAGAAAGCAACGACACCGTCTTGCAGTGGCCGGTGGTGCCCGCCTTCTCGATGCTAGCCCTGAAAACCTATCAGCAGATTTGCTTACCCGTTATTTATCTATAAAACGAATGGGACAACTGTAAATACTGGCCCACTTGGCTACGGATGAAACGAGCGCCAGTAAACGCTTAAGTTTCCACGGCTTTTGCCTTCATTATCTTCGTAAAGATCACGCGGTTGTGTGATTCGATATAGATCGCCATCTCCTCTGAGTACGTGCTATGCATAGGCATAGGGGTACACTCCCCGTTTTTACTGTGATTCATAGCTTCTCGGCTCTTACCTCATCTTTATTTATCTGCATCAACAAACTGTTACAGATCCAAACGAATCTGTAACATAGTCTTAATGATGTGAGTACTACCTACAGCCTCAGCGATCTTGCTTGGAACTGTTACATAGGGAAGGCTGAAACCGAGATAACCGACTTTGCGTTTGCCACGACTAAAATCGTTAACACATCTATCAAGGAATACGATCAATATGACCATACAGCGGATCACTTTTTCAGTTTGGTTGGTTTTGCTCATATCAGCGTGTAGTTCCAACCCAGTAAAAATAACCGGTGGTAGCAACGATGGCTATCAAAAACTACGGATCGATTTGGATAAGAATATTCCGCGAGTTATTGACAAACATGATCTTGCATCCATGGTCGTTCTCGTAGTGGATGATCAAGACGTGGTGTATGCCAACGGGTTTGGCTATGCCAATAGCGAACAAAACCGAATAACAACGCCTGATACCGCTTATCGCATAGGATCGATATCAAAATTGTTCACAGCCATAGCGATAATGCAACTGCATGAACAAGGTAAACTGGATATCGACCAACCACTAAAGCGGTATCTGCCAGAATTCTCGATAAATACACCTTATGGAGTTGAAAGTATTACCCTTAGAAGCATGCTTAGCCACTACTCAGGGCTACCCTCTGACTATGTCAAAGGGTTCACCGACTATGAAGCTGAACAGACCATGCTCGAGGCGTTGTCTGTCGACCATGTGGCTTACAAGGCCGAAGAGGTGCACGCCTATTCTAATTTGGCCTACGGAATTCTCGGTCTAGTGATTGAACGAGTCAGTGGGCTTAGCTACCCCGAATATCTTGAAAAACACCTCTTTGCTCCGCTGGGTATGAGCAATGCCAGTCTTGGCAACACCGTGCAGGACAATTTTGCGGTGACTTTTCTCGACGATGAAGTGATGCAGCCTGTGGAGATCAGGGATCGCGCGGCAGGCGATCTGAGAATGAGCGCGAACGACTTGGGTCTCTTTGCAAAAGAAATGCTGAAATACACCCATGCAGGCAACAAGACTACACCCAAGCTACTGTCTCGCACATCGTTACTAGAAATGTGGGAACCTCAATACAAAGATGCTCCGGTTGATTCTGGATTCGAGATGGGCCTAGGCTGGATTCTGTCGTACCCAAATAAGACCTTGGGGAACATGACAGATCTGGTTTGGCACAATGGTGGTACCTTTCACTACCATTCAGCACTCCTGCTCAGTAGAGAACATAAGATTGCGGTTATCGTGTTTAGCAACTTCGCCGATACGAACGAATCCGTCACAGGCGAGGTAGCCGAGAACACACTGCTCTCAGCCATACGCAGTAAAAATGGCTACCAACCAGAACCGTATCTACCAAAGAGCCGAGCAACCAAACACTTTAGTTCAGAACAAGCTAATCTGCTCACAGGTCGCTATCTATCCAGCGAAATCGGTGAATTCACCGTGGAGCGCGATGGTGATACGCTCTTCGCACGTTTTGATGGCCAAAAAGCTTATTTAGTCCCAATGGATGATGGGAGCGTGGGTGTGAAATTTCGACTGTTCGGTTTAATCCCTTTCACACCAGCCGAGATTAAGGACTTGCGATTTAACTTGGTGAATTACGATAACACCCAGGTGGTAAAAGTGGTGAACGGTGGGCCCGCTATTGGACAAAAAGCTCAACAGAAAACGCTACCAGATTCCATAGAAAAATACCTAGGTAATTACAGAATCACTAATCCAGACTCTTGGCCCTTGGGAATGAACACCAAAGGTTTGACGATCAGCAAGGCGAATGGATATCTTCGCGTTGACATAATCACCGATGAGGAGCCACAAATAGGCTACTTGGAGGTCGTTAGCGATGGCTATGCAAAACTGATAGGTTATGGGCGCAGTAAAGGCAATGCGGTACTGTTTGACGTCAACGATCAGGGTATACCAACCGTTTACTACTCTGGACTAAGGTTTGAAAAATCCGATTAACAGCCCCACTGACATAGGTCGACTATGTCACAGGTGCCTCTCTTCGAGTACCGATTGGCCGTTTCAAGCGCTCTAGGCTTGAAAAAATGAAAACGTTTGCATTTCTCTTTTCATGAATTACACTGGTGACGTCCCATCCGCAATCATGCGGTCGGGAGAAAATAACCAGCAGGTATTGTTTGGGAGGAGAAAAATGAACAAACTTCTAGGAACCGCAGCGTTTGTGGCCGCACTGTTTGCTGCCGGCAACGTCTCGGCATTTGAATGTAAACGAACAGAAGCGTCTTTTGACAAGCCAGATGGCTTTCCGGAACGCGCTTTAACGATGATCGTACCTTACGGACCGGCTGGCGGTTCGGGCCAGGTGGCTGCGGCAATGGCGGAGGCCGTCACGGAACTCACTGGTATTCCGATCAATCGCGATCACAAGCCAGGTGGTTCAGGTACCGTGGGCATGACGGCCTATATGGCCGCACCTGCGGATGGCTACAATGTGCTCGAGCATATTGACGACGCATCATCCGCCCACGCTTTGGACTCCGCACTGCCCAACCCTGCAGAAGATTTGATTCCATTGGTGGTCAGCCAGGTGACTTTTAGCCAGGTTTACATACGTTCAGATGAAACGCGATTCACCGACTGGCCATCCTTTGTTGAATGGGTGAAAGCTCAAGACGGCAAGGCAACAATCGCCAACGTGTCCAAAGAAGGTTCTATGGAACGGGTCACAATGGGTTTCATCACAGATGCGATGGATATGTCGATCCAGCAGATCTCCTTTGACAAGGGTGCACCACGTTACGGCGCTTTGCTAGGTGGTCAGGTTGATGCCTTGTTCGAACAGCCCGGTGACGTGCGCAACTTCCTGGACGCAGGTCAGTTCAAACCCATCCTAACCATCTTTGACGAACGCCCAGAAGCATTTGCAGACACGATGACACACCGCGAAGCGGGCATGGATTTCGATCCGTTACTTCGCTTCCGTGGTTTTTATGTCCACGCAAACGCACCTGCTGATCGGGTCGAGTGGCTTAAATGGGCGTTCCAGCGCGGATACTGTGAGGACAGCTATCAGGCCTATAATGAAAGCAAATTCATGACTGTCATCGACAGCTATCGCGACACCGACGGTGCGAAGGAACTGATCACGCGGTCGGTCGCGCAATACCGCGATGTTTACAAGGCCATGGGCCTGGAAGTTAAGTAAGGCATCCATGTGACGCTGTGCAGGGCGCCTTCGGGTGCCCTGCATTTTCTTTGGCTTGAGGGAGACACAACTTGGGAGGTTTGACACGCGCCCATTGGGTTGAGGCGGGAATTTTTCTGCTGATTGTCGCGGTCTTTTATGGGTTTTCGTTCGAGTTTAATCAACCTATTGAAATCTATCGTTACGGCGCAACAGCGTGGCCTCGGGTGATCATTGGCATATTGCTGATCGCGACGATTGGAAATATCTGGTTTCAATATAAACACGGGTCATCCTCGCAAGGCACTATCGGCCAAAGTGAAGATGAAGCCGATTTCAGCGATCCCGGAACAATTAAACGGATGGCTACGGTTCTGCTGACGCCGTTTGTCTTTGCCTGGTTGCTCAAGCCTGTCGGCATCTATTTCTCTGCGCCCTTCTTTATTGCCGCCATTATGTGGTTATTCGGCGAACGCCGATGGAAAGCAATCCTCATTATGACAGCCGTAATTTATATCCTGTTCATGGGGCTATTCCTTGTCATACTGAACGCGCCTTTGCCTCAAGGTAACGTATCGCCGTTCTATGACTTTAGCGCCTGGATCCTAACGATGAACGCAAAATTACAAGGGCTGTGAACAAGCTTTGATAGAGAATTTTCTGTCCGGATCCGCGGCCCTTTTCGGTGATTTATTCACTATCGGGATTTTTGTTTTTGGTGTTATCGGTGGCATGCTTTTCGGTGCCATACCCGGCGTCAGCATGCTCACACTTGCCGCGATTTTGTTACCCTTCACGGCCGCCCTGGAACCTGCCCAAGGCGTGATGTTATTCGCGGTGATTTACTGCACCGGAACCTACGGCGGTGCAATCACCGCCATTCTTTTTAACATCCCCGGTTCTGCTGAAAACGCGCCAACGGCTTTCGACGGCTATCCGATGACCCAGAAGGGCCAATCCGGTAAAGCTGTTGGTGCAGCGGTATTGTGTTCCGCCATCGGTGGTATGGCCTCGGCGCTGGTGATGATGGCAGCAACTGAACCTTTGGCCAATTGGGCTATTCGCAACATCGGCCCACCAGAAATTTTCGCGCTCGTCTTTTTCGGGTTGGCCGTAGCGTCCTCTATTGGGGCGCGCACCATTTGGAAAGGATGGATGTCTGTGCTTATCGGGCTCTTGATTGCGACAATCGGACAAGACCCGGTGGGCGGCATCAACCGTTATAACTTTGGTATTTCAGATCTTGCCGCCGGGATCGCATTCGTACCGGCCATTTTGGGCTTCTTCGCCGTTTCCGAAATCTTTGTACAAGCAGAGAAAAAAGCGAGCGGCAAATACAAAGCGCCCAAGGTTTCCATGACCTTCCCCTCCTGGCTAGAGTTATGGATGCACAAGATAGCGGTCGTGCGATCCATCATCGTTGGGTTCCTGTGTGGCATCTTGCCTGGTATCGGCGCGACTTTGGCAGCCTTCATGAGTTATGGCGAAGCCGTTCGCTGGTCCAAAAACCGTGAAGAATTCGGCAAAGGCAAACTTGAAGGCGTGATTTCGGCCGAAACTGCCAATAATGCAGCCACCGGTGCAGCGATGATCCCTCTATTAGCCTTGGGCCTTCCTGGCGGAGCGCTGACTGCGATGATGGTAGTGGTGTTTCAAATGCATGATCTACAACCTGGACCGTTGGTATTTATGCTGTCACCAGATTTGATCTGGATTGTTTTTGCGGCGATGTTCTATGCCAACCTATCTATCTTAATTATAGGCGTGGTCGAAACCAAAACGATCCTCAACCTGCTTAAGATTCCGTTTCAGTTTCTTGCACCTCTGATACTGATGTTGGCAATGACAGGCGCTTATATCAACCGAGGGTTAGTTCTTGACGTCATTGTCATGTTCCTTGCTGGCATCATTGGTTATTTATTGCGCCGTTCTGGGTTTTCTATCCCGGGAATCGTATTGGGTTTGATTTTAGGAAAAATTGGCGAACAAAATTTCGCGCAAGGTATGCAGATGGTGCACTACGATTTGGGCACCTACTTCTCGCGTCCAATCTGTGCGATTCTGATTTTCGCGGGGCTCATTACACTTGGTTCGAGTGTATACCGAGCCTTTAAATCGCCCAAACCCAAACTAGAAGAACAATGAACCCTACCCGCATTGTTCACAAGACGACTTGCGAATCCTCACGACTAAGGCGATCTGGGAGGATGCAGAATGAGTGAAACCAACATTGAAGCGATCGTTGCTCGGGCAAAGGCAGCCCAGGCCCGATACGAGGCTGAAGGGTCACAAAAACGCTACGATCGCGCCGCACAGGCCGCAGCTTGGGCAATTATGGAACCTGCTCGTAATCGCGACTTGGCTGAATTAGCTGTGCAGACTACAGGGCTTGGAAACGTGCCCGACAAAATCACTAAAAACCATCGCAAAACACTCGGGCTCATGCATGATATACAGCACGCGTTGACCTTTGGTGTGATTTCCGATGATCCAACAACAGGTATAACGACAATCGCGCGCGCAAAGGGTGTCGTCGCGGCCGTTGTACCGTCAACGAACCCAGCCGCAACTCCCGCCAACAACATCATCAACGCCCTAAAATGCGGCAACGCGATTGTGATCGCACCCTCCCCAAAGGGTGTGGCCTGTGCGGAACGGTTGTTGGAATATGTGCATGCAGAATTCGTCAAGATCAACGAGGATCCGTACTTGGTACAGATGCTGCCGGCGCCGGGATCAAAAGAAAAGACGCAAGCGTTGATGGAAGCTTGTGACATGATTGTCGCCACCGGCAGCCAGAACAACGTACATCGTGCCCAGACCGCAGGCACACCAGCAGTGGCGGTTGGCGCGGGCAATGTAACGGTGATTGTGGACGAAACCGCCGACCTTATCGCAGCAACCGAAAAGATTCGTGCATCGAAGTGCTTTGATAATGCCACCTCATGCAGTTCGGAAAATGCGGTTGTTGTGGTCGATGCAGTCTATTCAGATTTTGTTGCCGCGATGACGCGGTCCGGTGGCGCGCTAGTGGAGGATGAGACCGAGATCATTGCCAAGCTTTGGCCTGATGGACATCTGAACCGTTCGGTGATGGCACAAGATGCCGACAAAATGATCGCCGCGCTTGACCTCGACGTACCGCATGGAACTGACTACATTGCCGTTCCAACCACTGGCATTGGACCTGATCACCCCTTATCAGGAGAAAAGCTAAGTCGGGTTCTTGCACTTTATCGGGCACCGGATTTCGACAGCGCCGTTGCCGTGACACGCCGTATTCAAGAACATCAAGGGGCGGGCCATTCGGTTGGTTTACATTCCACTGATGACAGTCGGGCACGCGCTTTGGCAACCGCTATCCCAACCAGCCGAGTGGTTGTTAACCAGGCGCACACATTTGCCACGGGTGGTTCGTTTACCAACGGCATGCCGTTCTCGCTGTCAATGGGTTGCGGGACTTGGGGTGGCAATTCCATAAACGAAAACGTCAACTACCGACACTTCATGCAATCAACCAAGATCATCCGCGAAATTCCATCGCGAGAGCCGAGCCTGGATGAGATCTTTGTCGATTACTGGAACGCGGTCGGCCAATGAAATTCGATCGCCAGACGCCGCCGGCCGGCACCGTCCGTGATTGGGTGGATTCGCGGGTAAACAATGGCGGCGGCACAGCGTTCGTTTTTCCAGAGACCGGGGAACGATTAACCTGGCCAGATCTGCAAACCCATGCGGCAAAAATTGCCGGGGATTTAACCGCGCAAGGAATCGCCAAGGGCGAAAGTGTCGTCGTGATGCATCCCAATGGACTTGAAGGGGTCAAAGCGCTCTTTGCCGCGCTCTATGGTGGATTCCGAGTGACCATGCTCAACCTTGCTGCAGGTCCCGATGCATTAGGTTATGCGATGTCGCATTCTGGAGCGCGCGTTGCATTTGTGCATGATGCGCAGTTGGACTCCTTTAATCGGGTTCGCCCAGACAACCTGAACCGTTTCGCTTCGAGTGGCGAAAGCACAGAACTGTACGACATTACTCCAGCTGACGATGCGCTGTTGATGTATACCTCTGGCACCACGGGACCACCGAAAGGGGTCGTGCATACGCAATCAAGCCTGCTTGCCGGTGGATGGACGGTTAGCGTAGCGCATGAACTAACTCCACAAGATCGCGGAATGGGTGTTCTGCCGTTTTACCATATCAATGGGTTATGCGTTTCCGTCATGGGTAGCTTAGTATCCGGTGGATCGCTTGCCATGGTATCGCGGTTTTCCGCTAGTAAGTTCTGGGATCAGGCCGCTGAGGCGGGCATCACATGGTTTTCAGTGGTTCCAACGATAATTAGCCATTTACTGCACGGCGCAGCCGAACCTAAACCTTCGCTAAAGGCGCAACTTCGATTTGCACGATCGGCTTCATCAGCACTTGCAGTCGAAACACAACGCGCCTTTCAGGACCGCTTTGGGCTAGCGATAGTAGAGTCTCTTGGCCTGACGGAGACTGCGGCTCAGTGCCTGGTGAATCCGCTTGATCCAGCACTGCACAAAATCGGATCGGCAGGCTGTGCGATTAGCAATGAAGCCCGTATTGCTGATGATAGCGGGAACGAGTGCGCGCGCGGAGTCGAGGGTGAGATTCAGATCCGTGGCCCCAACGTAATGAAGGAATACCTGCGCAACCCTGACGCCACCTCCAATACGTTTCACGGAGATTGGCTTCGCACCGGTGATTTGGGCCGCATGGACGAAGACGGATATGTTTTTGTCACCGGACGGCTCAAAGAGCTGATTATCAAGGGCGGTGAAAACATCGCGCCACGCGAGATTGACGAGGCCCTGTATGAGCATCCCGATGTTGTTGAAGCAGCAGCGTTCGCTCGACCCTGTGATCGCTACGGCGAGCGTGTCGAAGCCGCCGTCCGACTTAGCGAGGCTTCAACAACCAGCAGCGCTGACCTGCTCGCTCTGTGCGTGGAACGCGTCGGGCCATTCAAAGCGCCTGACGCAGTGCACATCCTGCCCGAATTACCCAAAGGCCCATCGGGGAAAATACAGCGTCTCTATCTAAACGAGATGCTCTACGAAGCAACATGATCTTCCCACCACGTTGTGCTCAAATTAGCCCGTGCGGGATCAAGTGGCACCCCATCAGGCAGCAGGTACACTGCACGTTTTTTCGTGACTGATTTTGCCTAGCCTGACTACGCCCGATAAGTAGAAACAAGACCGTTGCGAATTGCCGATGCTTTTAATAGTTGATATGTTGTCTGCGACAAAGTCGGTTGGTAACGAGACCGACAGTTTCCCCTGGCTAGGACAATTAAAAAATTAAAAAATTAAAAAATAGTTAGTCAAACAGTTGTTCGTAACTATCAACCATTGCGCTTTTATCGAAGTGCTTGTGTGCATAGTTGGCTGCAAACTCACTCATGGCATTTAAGCGCTGCGCATCATTGGCGAGCGTAGTGATAGCAGCTGCAAGCGCTACGGCATCTTTATCCACGAGCAAACCACCGCACTGATCAGCATCGATGCCAATAGCATCTGCAGAACCGCCTGCGTTAGTCAGAACCACAGGAGTACCCGCTGCCTGCGCCTCCAACGCGGTCAATGGGTGCCCCTCCCGATCTGAACTCAACACGAAAAGATCTAACCCAGAGAGTACATCGGGTATGTCACTCCGTGCTCCAATCAGATGAACCAAAGCTTCTGCGTTGCATTCAGTTATATATTGATTAACAACGTCTCTTTCTGGGCCATCGCCGACGATAAGAATTTTAAAGTCGTCAATCTTGTCTTTGAGCAACAACGCCACGTCCACCAATCTTGGGTGATTCTTCGCGCTGACCATACGCCCGACGGTCCCAATCAAGAATTCGTTGTTGGGTGCCCATTGTTTCCGAAAATCCATACCGTTACCGGTGGCATAGCGTTCAGCATCGATTCCGTTGTTGATTACAGTCACCAACGAGGGTGATATACCTATAGTGTCGGTATAGAAATTCGCCGTATCTCTTGAGACCGCAACCAATTTATGTGTGAAGCGCGCCAGCTGCCGATCCAACAATCGATAGTGACTCGGCTTCCATGTATCGCGACTGTGCTCGGTCACTACCACTGGTATTCCGGTGCCGATCAAACTCAATCGTGTCCAGAGATTAGCCGTCCACAGGTGTGCATTTACCGCTTGCGGCTGAATCCGTTTGATTAGAGCCCTTAGCTTACCCGGTAGTCGACGATCGAACCCCGGCTGTTTATTCAACACGTGCAAGTCAACAGCATCATCGAGGTTTTCTGCCAACTCCCCTGCGGCGGTCAAACACACCAGGTGTACCAACCAGCCTCGGTGCGAAAACTCATTGGCCATCGCCACAAGCATTTGCTCAGCACCACCGACGGTCAATGCCTCAATCACAAACACAACTGTTCTAGTTTGACTCATGGTGCAGCGACGCAACGCACATATCGACGAAACAACTCCAAAGTCTCACTAGCTATCGCCACCATCATTTGCTTAGCTCCACCGATACTCAAAGCTTTCATAAAGAACGCAACGGTCTTGGTCTGACTCATGTCACAGCCAAACCAGGCACATACCGACGGAATAAGTCCAAAAGCTCTTCAATGTTGTTATTTTGATCAAACAAGCGGCTAACTTTTAGATAACCTTTCTCGCTGAGTCGCTGCGCGAGAGCTTCATCCTGAGCAAGGTCTGCTATCGCTTGCGAGAAACCAGTTACATCATCCACGGGGACCAGTCGGCCAGTGACCTCATTTTCTATTAACTCTGGAATCGCGCTCACTGCGGTTGATACCACCGGTATCCGCAGGGCCATGGCTTCGGCAATGACGTTGGGAATACCGTCAGGCGGCTGACCTGGAATCAGCCGCGGCGCCAGACAAAAAATATCAGACTCTTCCATCGCTTTGACAACATCCGCAAATGCCATTCCGCCCTGAAAAGTAATGTTATCGGCCACTCCTTCGCTGTTGGCCAACGACTGCAGCGCACTCTGCTCCGGCCCAGAGCCAATCAGTGTGAGGTGAAATGGTAAGCCAGCGTCACGTTTAAGTTTGCCAAGCGCGCTGATCACTACATCGTGCCCTTTGGTGGGCACCAATCGCCCTACACTGATTAATTTCAGTGGTCCGTCTTTACTGCGTGTTTTAAAGGTTCGATTGACCGAGCGCTCCATGACATAAGGATCCAAGCCATGGTAGTTCAGATGCACCTGCTCTGGTGCGCAAAGCCCGATGTTTTGCTTCAAGTGTTGACAGAAATAGCCACTACAGACCACCGTAAAACTC
This sequence comes from Gammaproteobacteria bacterium, assembly GCA_019634245.1. The sequence goes on along the minus strand of JAHQVR010000350.1, from coordinate 13,135 downwards.
GCATCATCAAGTTTCTTTTGTAAAAACCGGTTTTGAGTAAAAATATCCTCACCGTGTATGGCTGCTGACCAACTCACACCCAAAGTTTGTTGCAACGCCCAGCAGGCGGTCGTCGGTATATTGGCCCAATGCCCATGCCAGTGAGTAATTCCCCGCTCCTGTCCCACTTCGGCAAATCGGAAAGCCAGGGGAAGTATGGCTATATTTTTTATGATCTCTTTCGGTCGATCACGGCCAATCCAAATCAGTTTTCCGAGCATCCGCAGATAGCGAAGCGGGTGACGCCACTTTATTCGAGTTATGGCTCGGATGGTTTTAAACGTAAAAAGCTTTGAGTAGTGAGTTTTGGTGTTGGAGAGGCGTATAGCCTCTTCGATGGTGATTGGGTCTCGAGGAAACTGTAGAGAGAAAATGTCAAAATCTACACCATGACGTTCCATTGCTACCAGCTCTCGCAGAATGAACGTCTCGTGAAGCTCAGGAAACATCGAAATTACGATGCCTATTCTAGGCTTTTCATGAGCCTGGCTTGAATCTAGGATTGTGTTCACGGAGGCGTATAGCTAAGACGAGAGTCTTTCGATGTGCATGCGACGCAGTTCCATGCGCTTGATTTTGCCAGTAGTGGTCATCGGTAGAGCTTCCATAAATTCAATTTGCCTTGGGTATTCATAGGCTGCAAGTTGTGTGCGAACCTGAGTCTGAATCTCTTTCTCTAGTGTAGAGGAAGGCTCAATTTCGGGGTTAAGTACAATGCACAGTTTGACCACATCGCCACGAATTCCGTCAGGATCTGGCACCCCGATCGCCGCCACTTGTTGCACGGCTGGGTGCTTCAGCACACAATCTTCAATTTCACCAGGACCAATTCGGTATCCCGCGCTGCTAATAACATCATCCGCACGACCAACAAACCATAGATAACCCTCAGCATCTCGATAACCGATGTCTCCCAAATGAAACCAATCCCCTGTGTACTTACTGGCGGTAGCTTCAGGGTTTTTCCAATACCCAAGAAAATGGACTGGATCGTCCTTGTGAGCCACAATTTCACCTTCCTGGCCATCGGGTAGTAACGTGCCATCGGGGCCCATTATGGCCACCTTATGTCCGGGATAGGCTTTGCCCATGGACCCAGGCCGCACAGGCATGAGCGCACTGCAATTGCCGATTAAATAGTTGTGCTCTGTTTGTCCACACATTTCGTTGATATCTAAACCCAGCGCTTTCTGCCCCCAACGATATAATTCCTCGCCGACAGCTTCTCCGGCACTCATCACTGCGCGCAAAGCCAGAGGATAGCGCTCTAACAAGGCAGGTTCGCTACGCAGCATTTTTAATGCAGTAGGCGGTATAAACGCACACGTTACCTTATGGCGCGACATCAACGACAAAATGATGTCTGCGCGAAATTTTTTATAATCCAATGCCACGACTGGCGCACCGTAATACCATGCGGGTAGCAGCCCATCCAGTAGCCCGCCCGTCCAAGCCCAGTCCGCAGGTGTGAACATCACATCTTGTTCTTGGGGAAATCCATTTTGTGAACATTCAAAGCCGGTCAGATTTCCGATTAACGCTCTTTGTGGAATCAGAGCACCTTTAGGAGGGCCTGTGGTTCCTGAGGTGTACAGCAGAAAAGCTGGATCATCAGGAGAACTGCTGCAGCTGAATTGAGCATCGTCCGTCGCACGCAGTACACCCCAGAAGTCCGCAGCTTCTATACGGCTACTCGCGTGAGTCTCTGAGGGGGCGGCTCTGTCTTGCCGATCCACTGTCGTGGCAGGAACAGGCGCTGACTCCGACACGGCCCAGACTGCCTGTAACTCGGGAAGATTGCCACTCAGCTCGTCAATTAAATCAAGCTTATCCACGGCAGCTATAACAATTTTAGAACCGCTGTCGGCGAGACGGTATTCCAACGCATCATCGCCAAAGAGCACCGACAGAGGTAACGAAATAGCGCCGAGTTTTTGCGCGGCAATATGAACCAAAGCTGTTTCAACTCGTTGCGGCAATATGACAGCCACTCGATCACCCGGCTCTATCCCTGCTAATTGAAACGCCGACGCTAATCGGTTCGCCAAGCGGTTAATGTCATCAAAACTGTATCGCTCACAGTCTCCCGCTTCATTTTCTGCAATTAAGGCTAGGCGATTGGACCCATCGGCAAATCGCTCACAAACCACTTCAGCAATGTTAAGTCGATGCATCTCAGGCCAGCCAAACGCATCGCTGAGTTCATCGAAGGACTGGTTCTCGAGTGCAATCAGTGAATGTTCAGTCATGAGCGCTGTCTCGAGCGCCGGATGCCACAGTAAACAGCGATACCCAACACCACAAACGCGATCATCATCCCCATGCCTTCGCGCGCAGATTCTTCTTCCCACCAGACTGCCTGTTGCCAAAAGCGCGATTGGCTCGGCCAGAAATACCACACCAGAATCAAACAACCAATGAGCGCAAACGCCGCCAGCCCCTTACCTACCGGACTAGCAAAGACGCTAGGCCAAACTAACGCAGCCACCAAGGCCGCGACTGGAATCGCATAGATCAAGGCCCACAACCAGCCATCTGGGTCATTAATCTGGACCCCAATGAAGCTAAGCATTAACAGCAGCAACATTCCGAGCAAAATTCTCACTAAAACAGCCCCATTACGCCTTTTCTGGCACGAATATATCATCGCCATGGGTCCATCTATAGTCAAAAAACTTCGCTATCGCACTATGGCAACGCCGGCTGAGAATTTCGATGTATTGAATCCCAGGCAGGCAGGCGAGCCTAGCTCTGCAAGCAAGACCCACCTGCAACGGTTCTCCGTCAGCTACGAATTCCCAGTGGTCTTTACCGAAGGGTTGTTCCAAACCACCAACCCAACGCTCAAAGATACCGTGGCTCGGCTCGAGCCGAACAAGAAGCATCGGGTCATTGTATTTATCGACGATGGAATTACTACTGCGATACCCGAAATAAATTCGTGGATCATTGACTACTGCGCGACTTTTTCGACTCACCTCGAATTGACCACTCGACCGATTGAAATCCCCGGTGGTGAACTGATTAAGAACTCACATTCGACAATCAACCAGATTCGACAACACATCGATCAAACAAATCTAGACAGACATTCCTATGTGGTTGCTATTGGCGGTGGTGCCGTACTGGATGCTGTGGGTTTTGTGGCTGCAACAGCGCATCGAGGCATTCGCCATATCCGCATACCCACAACCGTTCTTGCACAGAATGATTCAGGGGTTGGAGTTAAAAATGGTGTCAATCAATTTGGTCAGAAGAACTATATGGGTACCTTTGCGCCACCCTTCGCCGTACTCAACGACTTTGAATTTTTACTCACGCTTAACAAACGAGAACGGCGCGACGGCATGGCAGAGGCTATCAAAGTCGCTCTAATTCGAGATGCAGAGTTTTTTCGTTGGATAGAGGCGCACACCGACAAACTCAGTGCGTTCAATCCAACTGAGGTGCAGCATCTGATCCAACGCTGTGCCGAACTTCATATGCACCAAATCGCCTGCGGCGGTGATCCGTTTGAAAACGGTAGCGCGCGTCCTTTAGATTTTGGTCATTGGGCCGCACACAAATTAGAAACTTTATCCCAACATGAGCTCAGCCATGGTGAAGCAGTTGCCATCGGCATCGCAATGGATGCTCACTATTCTCACCGTGTCGGCCTGCTCGACACACAGGCCGTACAACGAATCTATAGCGTTTTAAAAGCTCTGGGATTTAGCTTGTGGTCGGACACGCTCGAGCACAGCCAAAACGATGGCCAACTCAGTGTGGTGCAAGGTTTAGTGGATTTTCAAGCCCACTTGGGTGGCGAACTGACCATAACGCTACTGAGCTCGATCGGTCAGGGAATCGAAGTGCACACTATGGATGATCGCTACATTTATGAAGCGATCGAGTGGTTAAAGCAGGAGCATCAGTTATGCAACTAGCCCAAGACACATCTCCAGTTCATCTAAGCTATTGTACGAATATACATGCAGGTGATCACTGGGAAGACGTCTTTCCGCAGCTACAAAGAGATATCCCGAAGGTCAAAGCCCGCGTTTGTCCTCAAGCGCCGTTTGGCATTGGACTGCGTGTCTCTAAACGGATGAGCGAACAACTTCAAGGACAAACACTTGAAGAATTCAAAAACTGGCTTGCAGCCGAAGATCTCTATGTTTTCACGATCAATGGGTTTCCTTACGGACCGTTTCACGGAACAGCTGTTAAGGAAAACGTCTACCAACCAGATTGGACCGACACCGCTCGATTGACGTACACCATCGATTTGATTAATCTCTGTGCCGCACTGAACCCACCCGAGGGTTATGCCAGCATCAGTACGGTTCCGGGCACCTACAAGCAATGGGCACAAGGAGCATTGCCAAGCATATCTGATAACCTTCTCCAAGCAATCGCTCATTGCGTAAAAGTAAAACAGGAGACAGGTGTGACGGTGGCTTTGTCGCTAGAACCAGAGCCGTGTTGCCTATTGGAGACGACCAGTGAAGCGGTGGCATTCTTTCAATCATGGCTCTACTCCGATGCAGCGATTGCCCGTTTGTGCCAACTGTCTGAGTGTTCCAGAGCCGATGCCGATACGGCGATACACACACACATCGGCGTGTGCTATGACGTGTGCCATTCGGCGGTGGAGTATGAAGACTCTGAGCTGTCGCTCACGCAGCTTAAGTCAGCAGGTATTCCAATAGTAAAACTGCAACTGAGCTCCGCTCTGCAAGTGCCACAAGTGGATGTAGATTCACTTAAACATTTAACTGCGTTCAACGAACCGGTATATCTACACCAAGTGGTTGAAAAACGTAACGGCCGACTCCATCGATTCTCCGATTTAAATGACGCTATCGCCTGGCGAGAAGCTTGCATTCGGGCAGAATTTGCCACTGTCCCTGCGATGGAGGCATCAAGCGCCGCAATCGATATACACAACATCAATATTTCTGAAAACTCTCCAGCCGAATGGCGAGTACACTTTCATGTACCGGTATTCATGGAACAATTACCGCATTTCGGTACCACTCAAAAAGAACTCCTGACCGTACTGGCCTTACAGAAAGCATCAACGGTATCTCGACACCTGGAAGTCGAAACCTATACCTGGGATGTGCTTCCTGCAGAGTGCCGAAACGTTGAGATCGACGAAGCCATAGCCAGAGAGTTGCTGTGGGTTAAAGACAAGCTGTGAGTGCGCCCTCCCCTTCCATTGCCAGCCCATCTTCCGCTTTAACCACGCGAAGAGGATGGGCAGAGCACTGTCGTACCCACTTGGAGTTGGGCCGCGTATCCAATCTACCTACCGTGTGGTCGAATGTATTTATGGCGCTCATTCTGGCCTCTTCAGCCGGATTTTCACCAACAACACATCTGTGGCCCACGCTTATGATCGGTATCGTGTCCATGTCAGCGTTCTATATCGCTGGAATGTACCTAAACGATGCGTTTGATGCGGCAATTGATGCGGAGGAAAGACCCAGCAGACCTATACCTTCAGGTCGAGTAACCCAACGACAGGTATTTATCTTCAGCGCTTTGTGGTTTTTTCTAGGTTGGGGTTTGCTGATAGCGTTTATGGCCTTCAACAACGTCGAGGTGCACGCCACTTGGCCTGTCATTCTCAGTACCACACTACTGACAGCCGCTATTATTGGCTACGATGCTTATCATAAGAATAACCCCTTAAGCCCTCTCATTATGGCGTGTTGCCGAGTGTTAGTGGTGGTGACTCTGTACACCGTGGCCATCGCCCTTGTCGAACTACCAGGGCCAGCGCATGGATGGGCTACTCATTCGATGCTGCTGGCGGTCTGCGGATTGGTGCTTCTTTACCTGACAGGGCTGACCTTCATCGCCAAGTTCGAAGGTTCTAGTTCGATGCGGCACGCGTGGCCAATTATCATCCTTCTGACACCCGTGACTTATGGTCTAGTGAGTATGTTCACCGACCCATTGGCGCTATTACCCAGCGCATTGCTTGCACTCACAATTGCGTATGCGGTCTGGCGAGTAAGATCCAACACTTCAGGCCATATACCCAAAGCCATTGGCGCTTTAATCGCCGGCATCAGCCTGATTGATGCACTGGTTATGGCTGCTTTGGGGTCTTTAGTCGGGATGTGTTTTGGAATTACCGCATTCGGCTTGACACTTGGCCTGCAACGAAAAATCGCCGGCACCTAGGCCAAATAAAGAGCGATAGCCTAAGAACTCTTGCCTTTTTCTGTAGGCACAAAATGAACAACACTGATTGTTGTTCATCTATCGAATCAACATTCTTCTACCACCAAAGCCCGTGTTTGCTTGAACAACCTGTGCACTAGCTGCTAACGTTCACCCTATCACCCGTTCCCGCGCCGAAAGAGCCAAGCCAGACCCTCTGGTTATACACTATGTCCGCTATAGCAGTAATTGATATAGGAAAAACGAATGCCAAGCTAAGCTGCGTAGAGGCGCATAGTGGGGTTTTACTAAGTAGTACCTCTACGGAAACACAGATAAAGAACGGCGCACTCTATCCGCACATCGATACAGAGTCGATGTGGCACTGGTATCTCAGCGCACTAAAACAACAGCAAACTCTCAACGATATACAGACTATCGTTGTACTCGCCCACGGATCCACAGCTGCCTTGGTTAATGAGAATGGTTTGGTACTGCCAGTAATGGACTATGAGTTTGATGGGCCGGATGTAATAAGTGAAGAATACAACGCACTGCGAGATCCCTTCTCTGAAACCTTTAGTCCGCCACTACCTCTGGCCTTGAATCTTGGGCGCCAACTATTCTGGCAGCGCCGCTACTTTAAGGCAGACTACCAACGAGCAACCCATCTGTTGACCTATCCGCAATTTTGGACCTGGAAGCTCACAGGCAGAATGGCTAGTGAGGTTAGTTCCATTGGCGCGGCCACCGATCTGTGGCATCCGATGGAAAATCGCTACTCAGATTTCGCTGATCGAGAAGGGTTCTCACCACTCTTTCCTGAGCGTCGTTTCGCAGGCGATGTACTCGGTTCTATCACCGCAGAATTAGCGCAGGCAACCGGTATAAGAGAAAACTGTCGAGTGTTGGTGGGCATTCATGATAGCAATGCTTCTTTGCTGCCATGGTTAACGAGTCGTGACACACCCTTTACCGTTATGTCTACCGGTACATGGGTCATTAATTTTTCTGTGGGTGCGTCTTTAGAAGGACTATCTGCGGAACGCGATTGCCTCGCCAATGTCACCATCCACTCTGAACCCGTCGCCTGCTCTCGATTTATGGCTGGGCGGGAGTATGCAGCAATTGCTGGCAGCGAGACCGTGCACCCAACCGTTGACGATCTTCTAAACATTATCGACGACGATATTTTTGCATTGCCATCATTCACCGATACCGGTGGCCCATTTCCAGGTATGGCCGGCATGGTGCAGACTCACCGAAACCTCACAGCGCTGGATCGGCATGCGCTCGCATCTCTCTACTGTGCACTCGTTTGCGATGAATCACTCACTGTCTGCAATGCAACAGGAGACATTATTGTAGAAGGCGCCTTTGCGAAAAATTCGTTGTTTCTGCAATGCCTGGCCGTATTCAGAACCGAGCAACGACTATTGGCTAGCGCAGATTCTACCGGAACGACTCTAGGCGCGACCTTACTGGCAATGCCCAATATTAACGCCCCAGAATTGATGCCGGCTGTGGAGACTGAGCCCAAATTAGAGAGAAAGCTTATCGACTACAAAGCCCAGTGGAAAAAACGTATGGCCACAGGCCATCAGACTCTATGAACAGCTCTGACAGCACCACTGTCGCCCAACTGTCATAAATCTCTCGTAGGACTGTCAGCTCTTTTCATGGATACTGTAAACAGTAATTCTACAAGCGGGACTGGATAATCGTGAAGATCAATGCAGAACTGATTCTTAAATGTCGTAAAGAAAAATCATGGTCTCAAGATGAACTGGCAACAGCCTCGGGATTAAGTATAAGAACCATACAACGTGTTGAAAGTGAAGCATTGGCCTCTTTACAGACAAAAAAGGCACTTGCGTCGGCATTAGACATCGATATTCACGATCTGGATTTCGACGACAATCTGTTGAGTGTCTGTTCCGTGTGCCGATCTCGTGAGATATACCAATACAAAGAGTATTTTCAGTATTCCGGTGCGGGTGAGGAGCTTCTCCCTAAGGTGGGCAAAGGCCTTTTAGGCATCGCCAAGATTTGCCCTTTTGTGTGCGTTAATTGCGGCCATATTCGACTAATGGCGTCGAGCGAAGTTCGAGAAAAAATTGAAACTTCAGAGCATTGGACACGCTGCGAATCTGCCTAACACGCTGTGCGATAGCAATCCAGTGTAGCGGTGGCAGAATTTTAGAAAGTCAAAGGAGTACGGCTGTTGACGCTATGTCGGATACCAGATACTCCCAGTTGCGACAATCTGAAATCATCAAGCAGCATAAGAATTGATCTTGTCCACCAGAGCCGAACGCTCCTCTCCGAATACATGAGCCAAAACCAGATTCTTAAACTGAGTCGCGTGAACAGCGCCTTCTGGCAGGCACTCGGCACGGCTACTGATTACCAAAGGTCCAGCCTTGGGATCGTCGGTGGGCCGACCGTGCGAGCCCTTCACTAGCGAGGTCGCGTTTGGAGAAATCACGTCTAGTAGAGCGCGCATGCCCAGCTTACGCTGAGCCAATCGCCCAGCAATTTTAGCCATTGGAAATTGAATTTTTGGATCGACAAATAACTCCACCGGATCATATCCAGGCTTGCGATGTATATCCACCGTGCGCGAATAATCAGGCGCTTTGTCATCATCGAGCCAAAAATAATAACTGAACCATCGATTTGCCTGTGTGATGGCCACCAATTCTCCCGCTCTTGAGTGCGACAGCCCAATGGCCTTCAGCTCCTCTCCTGACAGTACAGACTCAACACCCTCTAATGCGTTAATTAGTGAGGCCACCTCACTGACACGCTGTGGGTCTTGTACGTAAATATGCGCAAGCTGATGGTCGGATACCGCAAAAGCCACTGACGCTCCCGCATCCAGCTGCTCTCGACCTGATTCGGAACGCACAGCGAGTAACCCAGCTTCTCTAAGTGCTCGATTGATATGAACAGCCTCATTAACTTCGGTTATCCCATATTCAGAGACAACCAACGTATCCATCCCATGTGCATCAGCGGCTTCAATCAGTGCACCACACAAATCATCAAGCTCGGTTAGATCTTTTTGTAATCGAGGGTGAGTTAAATCTGGTCCCAAACGCTGCAAGTTGTAGTCTAGGTGGGGTAAATAGGTCAGCGTCAGCGTCGGTTTTTTATCTTCCATGACATGCAAAGTGGCTCGCGCAATCCAATCACTGGACGTGATGTCCGCCTTAGGCCCCCAAAAGGAAAATAATGGAAATTGCCCAAACCGTTTATCCAACTCGTCGTGGAGCCCAGCAGGATAGCTGTAGTGATCAGGAATCTTGCGGCCGTCAGCCGGGTACTGCGGCCGAGGCGTTGCACTCCAATCAGCGCTTGCATACATGTTGTACCACCAAAACATCTTGGCGGTCGTAAACTCTGGGTTGCGCGCTCTGCCTGCCTCCCACAACTTTTCTCCAGAGACCAGGTGATTGGACTGCTTCCAAAAGCCTACTTCCGCCAGGTCGCGAAAATACCAGCCATTTCCGACAATTCCATGGTCCTGAGGCATAAGCCCAGTCAATAACGTTGACTGCACGGAACAAGTCACCGCTGGCGTCACGGTATCCAGAGCTCTCAGACCGCCCCTGGCAACTAATTTGCGTAGGTTTGGGGTGTGTTCACCGACGAGCTCTGGGCTTAGCCCCACGGCCAAAATAACGAGAACGGGTTTCATGGATCATCCGCAGCTTGCAAACACTTATCCACGTTGCAAATGCCGATCCATTACGATCTTTTTCGGCAGACCCGGTAAATAGAATCCAATGGACAAGCCCTTCCCTTTCACAGCCACTGAAGATCAGGTCGCCGCCGCACGCGCGGCGCTGTACGAATGGGTATTTACGCACTGCGAGGGTGAGCATCAGCGATGGCTTATGGATCAAGTCAATCAGATGGCCCTGGTCGATCAATGGTCTGAGCAGCCAAACGCCACTCGCCAATTTGACATTGCGTTTGGCATGATTCCAAGGCGTATTAGCAAAGAGAAGCTCAACCTCAGCTCTGCCCAGCAACAAAAAGCCCAGCAACTGCTAACTGGCTGGCAGCCTAATCTTTGGCAAGTCGATGAAGCAGCGCGCATACTGCTGGTATCCAGCGCCGGTGACAAGACACACACACCTGAGAGAGTTAAACATCTTCTTCGACACTCAGACGCATCTGAACAGTTAGCTCTTTATCGTGGTCTACTTTTGTATCCGCAAGGCAAAGCCATTCTGGATGCAGTGGGGGAAGGCTTGCGCTCTAATATGTCGGTCGTATTCGAAGCTATTGCGCACCATAATCCGTTCCCGGCGATGCAATTTGACGAACACCGGTTTAATCACATGGTGTTAAAAGCACTGTTCATTGAATCCAGTCTCCATCCTATCGTAGGCCTGAGCGATCGGAACAATCCTGAACTCACGCGCATGTTGATAGATTATGCACACGAACGTATGGCGGCAGGTCGTACGGTAAGCTGGGAGCTGTGGCAATTGGTCACACCTTTTGCCAACATGAAAATGCTCGAACCATTCAAGATACTTCTCGAAGCCCGAACCATCGATCGAGACAGTTTGCTGAGCCAAAAAGGTCTGGCTTTGGCTTTATCTGACTGCTCTGATACCAATACCCGCGAATGGATTATTGCAAACGCTCAATACCCTGTTAACTTTGAAAGCAATCTGAGCTGGGATTCTCTATTGCTGGAATCTACTGGAACTTGACAACGCCATGATGCTCATCGATTCACACGCTCATATGATCTCGCGAACCACCGATGACTATGAAGCTATGGCAGCTGCGGGAGTCGTCGCCTTAATAGAACCTGCCTTCTGGCAAGGGCAGCCACGCACGCATGTGGCGACTTACGAAGATTATTTATCAGCCATTCTCGGTTTTGAACGCTTTAGGGCCAGTCAGTTTGGTATTTGCCATTACTGCACGATCGGGCTGAACTCTAAGGAGGCCAACAACGCCGAACTGGCCGAAGCTGTTATGGAGATTTTGCCAAGGTTTGCACTCAAGGAAGGAGTTGTGGCTATTGGCGAGATTGGCTACGACGAACAGACCGAGCTTGAAGATAAGTATTTCCGGCTGCAGTTGGAACTTGCCAAAGAGTTGCATCTGCCAGTGATGATTCACACCCCGCACCGCGATAAAAAGGCTGGCACTTTCCGCTCTTTGGACGTATGTGAAGAACATGGCATCGACCCCTCTATGGTTATTGTCGATCACAATAACGAGGAAACGGTCGATGAAGTCCTGAATCGAGGCTATTGGGCTGCCTTCTCTATCTACCCATCAACCAAGATGGGGAATGAGCGCATGGTGTCGTTACTAGAGCAATACGGTCCTGAGAGAATCATTGTTGACTCAGCCTGCGATTGGGGAATCTCAGAACCCCTAGCGGTTGCAAAGACAGCCAAATTAGCGTTGTCTCGTGGCATTGACCCAGAAGCCGTGCGTCTTATCTGCTACCAAAATGCGCTGGATGCTTACGGACAAAGTGGTCAAATTAAAGAGTCGGATTGGCTCGAGCGGGCACCGATAGATCAAACCGGACTCTTCGAAGGCAATTCGATTTTGCGTGGAGGTAGAGAACCGCTGATCGAGGAGTCCAAGCTTAAAAGAGCCGCTAATGATTGGGTAATTAAATAATCCGATTTCTACCCACGTCAATCGGGGAAAAAACACCTTTTCAGTTTTGATTCACTGTGCCATTCTGTAGTTAACGTTAACTCGACTCTACGGCACTCATATATGAGCGTTAGCACAGTCAATGCTTTAGCTAATACCGCCTCTTTATCACCCACACTAGCTGCGAATGAAAAGGTTCTACAGCTTCGGCAAACAGGCCAAACCGTTCTCCATATGGGCTTTGGCCAAGCCCCCTTTTCAGTGCACCCAAGATTACTCGCTGCGCTGCAAGCACATGCCTCGAACAATGAGTACTTACCGGTGGCCGGTCTGCCTGAATTGCAATCGGCGATTTTGCAACACCATGCAAAGCTATTGGATATAGAACCGAACGACTACGACGTACTGATTGCACCGGGTAGCAAACTCATTTTATATGTCTCTCAACTCGCCATTGAGGGCGATTTGTTGCTCCCAACACCGTCCTGGGTCAGCTACGCGCCACAGGCCGAGCTCCTAGGTCAAACGGCGATTCCGGTGTCAACCACCCTCTCAGATGCCGGTTTGCAGATTGACCCAGGCACACTTGATCAAGCTGTTCGTGAGGCGCAACAGTCAGGTCTCAACCCTACTAAACTGTTGATCAATTTCCCGAGTAACCCCACCGGCATGGTGTTCCCAGAACAGAACCTAGTGGCAATTGCTAGCTGGTGTCGACAAAACAACATCACTTTAATCAGCGATGAAATCTACGGTCGATTGACGTTTTCTGGTCGCTATCAGTCGGCATTACCGTTCTACCCAGAGGGCACCATACTCACCACTGGATTGTCGAAAGGATTATCTTTAGGCGGTTGGCGATTTGGGTTGGGATTGATACCTAAAGCCAAAACAGGATTGATCGACCGGCTACGGTTCATCGCCAGCGAAACTTGGTCTTGCGTCGCTTCCCCGATCCAGTATGCCGCTTTAGAAGCCTATAGCGACCATGCTGATGTCGAGGAATTTATCGAACAATCGACGCTTATTCACCAGATTGTCAATACCTACATTGCCAAGCGCCTAAACGATTCGGGCATCCCCTGTGCGCTGCCTCAAGGTGGTTTTTATACCTGGCCAGATTTTACTGCGTTTGCCAAAGACGACATGCAAACCTCCGAACAGCTCGCAGCTTACCTACTTGACCACCACTCGTTGGTATCGCTGCCCGGCACCTGTTTCGGCGAAACTCCTAGTCTTCTGAAGCTGCGGCTTTCCGGCTGCGACTATGATGGGGATGCCGCCTTAGTCACAT
>JAHQVR010000349.1 GCA_019634245.1 Gammaproteobacteria bacterium | reverse complement strand
GTGAGTCGATGTAATTTCATATCAGTAGTCTTCTAATTAGATGGATAGGCATGCCAAGGGGTGGCGTGGATACTGCCCCATATGCGCTCAGGTGGTTCTTCGGAGATCAAAAATCAAACACTTTTCTAGTATGCCTATCCAGCGGGCGCGGAGTCTGCTCAGAAATGGTGCATGTCAATGGGGTGACGCTCTTTGATAAGTCATTAGCGCCCTACAACTGACCTAACTGAGTGTTGTTAGACTCACCGAACGCCCTGACCGAGCCTCCGCTACGGTCGAATAAATTCCAACTGCCGAGCCCAAGGCGCCAGTAGCCCCTGCCAATGGAGGTTGGCCAGGCCGCCACCAACAGCCAGTTAGCCCAGTTTGGGTGAGCTAACTAGCCTCCGGTATCTGCAACGAAACCGGCCGCTTCGATAGCGGCTTTTGCACATTTTTCGTCGTTGTCGGATGTGTCGCCAGTAATACCCACAGCGCCAATTAAGTCGCCGTCGGTGGATCGGACCAGTACCCCACCTGGGACGGGCACTAAGGCACCTTCACAGAGTGAATTCATGGATTGAATAAAAAAGGGCTCTACCTTGGCGCGCTCGAACAAAGCACGTGAACCCAAACCCAGAGAGTACGCGCCAAATGCTTTGCCATGCGCGATTTTAGGTCGAAGTGCACTGGTGCCATCTTGGCTTTCGCTTGCGCGTATGTTGCCTGTTGCACTCAGCACCACAATGGCAAGTGGTTTGAGTCCCAGTTTTTCTTGTTCTATCCATGCATTGGCGATGATGTTTTTTGCACTTGCCAGTGAAAGTTCCATTGATTAATTGCTCTGTTGTGGGTTATCGGGAAATAACTAGCGGTAGCTACTCTTGGCTCAAGCACTGCCTTGATTTGATGTGGCTTCCTGTTGGCTCAAGATCCATTGCCTTACCGTGTCGAACTTGTTCTCTAAATGGGTTTTTAAAATTGAGGAAAGTTCTTTGCCATTTTTAGCGTCGAGCGCCTCTAAGATTTTTTCATGTTCTTCAACGGCTGCTTGCCAGCGTTCTTGGCTCATATTCGCCAGATAGCGTGCTCGTCTCACTCGCACAGCGAGCGAGCGATAGGTATCGGTTAGTGTTTGGTTGCCAGCCGCATCGAGAATGGCTTCGTGTATTTTTTGATTGTAGCGAAAGTAGCCGGGCATATCAGCTGATTCAAAACAGTTAAGCATAGCTTTATGGGATTTACGCACTGATTGTAACTGTTTGCTGGTGATGTTTTTACACGCAAGCTCACCAGCCAATGCTTCTAGAGCGCCCATCAAAGGGAAAACGTCTTCCAGTTCGTCTAAAGTTATTGCCCGCACTCGAGCGCCACGATTCGGCTGGAGTGTGAGTAAGCCATCGGCTGCTAACACTTTTAAAGCTTCTCGCATGGGCGTGCGCGAAACACCGAGCCTCTCGCACAATTCACGTTCGGGCACTTTTTGACCGGCCTCTAGAACACCTTCTATGATCATGTCGCGCAACCGGTCTGTAAGCTCCTCGTGAAGTGAGGATCGCTTAATCGAAGTCAGTTTGTTAAGTGTGCTCATGGGTACACCTTAATAAATGTACGGTTTCATTTGGTCAATTTTTTTATAAAAATGATGACTCAGTGTTTCTGTCCTTTTTTGATAGCCATCGCTAGCACTTGTGCTACATGAAGCGCCTCTCGTTCAGTGCCATCAACAATTTGATGTCTGCAGGAAGTGCCATCCGCAACAATCAGAGTGTCGGCCTTTGCGCTGCGTACGGCAGGCAGTAGATCCAGTTCAGCCATTTTTAATGATGTTTCGATGGTATCGCTTCCATACCCGAACGAGCCTGCCATTCCACAACAACTAGATTCGATCGCTTCAACCGACATCCCCGGGATCAAACCGAGTGTTTGAGGCACTACACTAAAGGTATCCATGGCCTTTTGGTGACAGTGACCATGCACCAAAGCGGTTTTGGCGGGCGCTGCGAGTGTCCAATCTAATGTGCCGGCATTGTTATCACGCATAATCAGTTCTTCCAGCATGAATGCCTTGCTGGCCACCAGTTTGGTATCGTCACCCGGAATTAACACCTTATATTCGTCCCGTAAGGTTAGTAGACAACTGGGCTCAAGGCCGACAATCGGAACATCAGATTGGGCCCAGGGCAATAGTGCTTGCACCATTCGTGTGGCTTCACTTTTTGCTTGCTCGACCATGCCGGTAGCAAGATAGGTTCGTCCACAGCAAAGATTTCTTTGTCCCGGTAGCTGTGCTACATGAACCCGGTAGCCTGCCGCGGTTAAAACAGTTCGCGCCGCTCGTAAATTGTCAGGTTCAAACCATCGATTGAAAGAATCAGCCAGTAACACGACATCACGTGATCCGTCACCAGAAGGTTGATGCTCAAGAAACGGTTTGTGGGCCCATGTAGGTAACTTTCGTTCGGCGGAAAATCCGGTAATCGATTGGGTGAGCCGAGCCATACCAGGTAGTGTGTTACGCAGGTTTGCCAGCCATCTCAAACGCGACACCCAAGGTGCGTAGCGGGGCAGGTGGGCGATCAATTTGTCTTGCAAGCTGTGCCCGTGAGAACGCGCGCGCGCAGCCATGACTTCAATTTTCATGCGCGCCATATCCACACCGGTGGGGCACTCGCGTTTGCACGCTTTGCACGACACACACAACTTCATCGTCTGGAGCATTTCGTTGGAGCTTAGCGCATTCTCTCCGAGTTGCCCGGACATGGCCAAGCGCAGGGTATTGGCTCTACCTCTGGTGACATCTTTTTCATCTCTAGTGACCCTATAGGAGGGGCACATGACACCCCCTTTTAGTTTGCGACAGGCACCATTGTTATTGCACATTTCAATAGCGCCTTGAAGCCCACCGTTGGCGCCGGTCCATTCCGACCAATCCAGCACCTGCTGTATCTTTGTAACCTGATAATTAGGTGGATAACGAAATAGGGTGCGGTCGTTCATGCGAGGTGCGTGAACGATTTTTCCGGGATTAAAGAGGTTGGTCGGATCGAAACGGTGCTTGATAGTTTCGAACAACGAGACCATCTGTGCACCAAACATTTTGGTATGAAATTCGGAGCGGGATATGCCATCGCCATGTTCTCCGGAATGTGAACCTTTGTATTTGAGTACTAGATCAAACGCTTCTTCAGCGATCTCGCGCATCGTTTCGGCGTCTTTTTCAAGTTTCATGTTTAAAACTGGGCGAACATGCAGGCAGCCCACTGATGCATGGGCATACCAAGTGCCCGGTGTGCTGTGTTTTTCAAAGACGTCAGTTAAGCCTGCTGTAAATTCGGCTAGATCGGGTAATTCAACGGCACAGTCCTCGACAAAAGACACCGGTTTACCTTCAGTTTTCATTGACATCATGATGTTCAGACCAGCCTTTCGAACCTCGCCAATTCGGGCCTGCAGTGCAGGGTCGATAGCATCCACCACCCCTCCCCAGTGTTTGTCTTGACCGTGCCAGCTAAAACCCAAGTCCCCCATTCGTTCGTGAAGTAATTTCAAATGGGTAAGATTCTGATCTTGTGTTTCAAACGCAAATTCCACCAACAATATGGCGGCTGGATCGCCCTGCACAAATTCTGCGACTGAACTCTTATAAAGATCGATATCTCGTGCAAGTGAGATCATGGTGTTGTCCACGAGCTCTACGGCATGTGGTCCAAGCTCAACTAGATGTTGTGTGGCATCCATGGCTTGGTAGAAACTGGGAAAGTGACACACGCCAAGCACCCGTTGTCCAGGCAGTGGCCATAACTTCAGGTCAATAGCCGTAGAGTAGGCGAGCGTACCTTCAGATCCCACTAATAAATGCGCAAGATTGTGGGTAGCCCCATTGGGTGTAAGAGCATCGATGTTGTATCCACCCACTCGTCTTAACACGTTTGGAAAGCGATCAGCGATCGTGTCAGCGTTCTGTCTGCCTAAACTGAAAAGATCGTCTGCGAGTGAGCGTTTCTCTCCGGTCAATCCTGATAAGTTGGTAGGAGTCTCACCGAATTGCAGCACCTCTCCTGTCGCTAAGACGGCCTCTATCGAATGGACGTTGTGACGCATAGTTCCATAATGAATGGATCGTTGGCCACACGAATTGTTGGCCGCCATGCCGCCGATGGTTGCTCGAGAAGCCGTTGAGACATCCACCGGAAACCACAGTCCGTACGGCTTTAACAAACGATTGAGGTCATCCAGCACAATGCCAGGTTGCACCTTGCAGGTTTTGTTCTCGACATCCAGTTCCAACAATCCATTCAGATACTTTGAATTGTCGACGACTAAACCGTGGTTGACGGTTTGGCCGCACTGAGAGGTGCCACCACCGCGTGGTGTAATAGGAACTTCGTGCTCAGCGGCCATCGTCAGGATCGCTGGCAGGTCTTCCAGTTTTTTGGGGGCCACCACGGCGCCGGGCATCATCTGATAGATAGATGCATCGGTCGCGTAGCGACCGCGGTTGAACACATCTACCCAGACATCGCCCGCCACATGCGCCTTGAGCTTTTGCGCTAGTTCGCTGAGGTTGTCATTTTTCATTGCATTGGGTGATGAAAAACTTAATAATGAATTCATAATACATTTTAGGCAAGTGCTTTCGGGGTGCTGTTATGCGGCAAGCAGGTCGTCATTTCCTTCAGATTCCTGGCCCAAGTGCGGTTCCAGACCGCATTCTTAGGGCGATTGACACCCCGGTTATCGACCATCGCGGGCCGGGCTTTGCTGATTTAGGCAATCGAGTGCTCAGTGGTATTCAAACCATTTTCAAAACATCGCAACCGGTCATTATCTATCCAGCTTCGGGCACAGGCGCCTGGGAAGCAGCTCTTGTCAATACGCTGAGCCCTGGTGACAACGTGTTGATGATCGAAACCGGCCATTTCGCTGCGCTTTGGCAATCTCTGGCGGTCAAGCTGGGACTTCAGCCTGAACTGATCGAAACAGACTGGCGGCGAGGCGCAGACCCAGATTTAATCGAACAAGCGCTAAGAGCTGATTCCAAACAGTCGATTAAAGCGGTCTGTGTGGTACACAACGAAACCTCTACGGGTGCAACCTCACAAATTGCCAAAATTCGAAAGGCCATCGATTCTGCTGAACACCCAGCGTTGTTGATGGTGGATACGATATCCGGTTTAGCCTCCGCCGACTTTCGTTTCGATGAATGGGGAGTCGATGTGGCAGTGTCAGGATCGCAAAAAGGCTTGATGTTGCCACCCGGGCTATCGTTTAACGCAGTCAGTGAAAAAGCATTGGCTGCAAACAAAAAGGCGAAACTGCCAAACGCGTATTGGCAATGGCAAGACATGATAGAGGCCAATCAACGCGGATATTTTCCTTATACACCCGCCACGAATTTATTGTTTGGCCTGGCCGAAGCCATTGATATGTTGCATGAGGAAGGTTTGGACAATGTGTTTGCCCGGCATCATCGGCATGCTGCGGCTACCCGTGCAGCGGTAACCGCATGGGGATTGGAGGTGCAATGTCAGTTTGACATTGAATGCTCTCCAGTACTTACGGCTGTTAGGGTGCCCGATGGCATTGATGCAGATCAGTTACGTGCAACGATTCTTGAGCATTGCAATATGTCTCTCGGTAATGGGTTGTCCAAAGTTCAGGGCAGAGTATTTCGGATCGGACACCTGGGCGACTTTAGTGATGTGATGTTATTAGGCACTTTAGCCGGTATTGAGATGGGATTGCATTTAGCCGATGTACCTCATCAATCCGGTGGTGTTCAGGCTGCTTTAAATCACTTGAAATCAACACCCCGTGGGCAGTCTAAGGCGGCGTAGGCTTTATGACTGTTTCGGATTAAGCCGATAACTTCGGCAAATTAAAGAGGAGAAGAAAACCATGAGAAGAACGATAACAGCAGCCCTACTCGGTGCTGCACTGGCTGTAACGGCTGGACAGGCGTCGGCCGAAAAGTTGATTCTGAAATTCGGCCATGTGGGTAACCCGGGCTCGTTATTCGAAGCTTCTGTTAATGAGTTTGTAAAAAATGCCAATGCTCGTTTGGGCGAGCGCGCTGAGGTACAAGCGTTTGGGTCTTCACAGCTAGGTAAAGATAAAGAGTTACTTCAAAAGTTAAAGCTGGGCCAGGTAACTTTTGCATTGCCGTCTTCTGTGATGTCATCGGTTGCTGATGAGTTTGGTGTGTTTGAAATGCCGTATATCGTTCAATCTCGCGAGCATATGAAGGCAATTCAAGCCGAACTGGGTGAAAGTGTTTTTAACGCCGCCGCCGAGGCCAATGGCTATAAAATTCTGAGCTATTTTGAAAATGGATTCCGACACATCACCAACAATACTCGGGCCGTCAACGTGCCAGAAGATCTAGCCGGTATCAAGCTGCGAACACCAAAAGGTGAGTGGCGAGTGAAAATGTTCCAGCTCTACGGTGCAAACCCCACGCCCATGGCGTTTTCCGAAGTGTTCACAGCGTTAAAAACAGGTGTTATTGACGGTCAGGAAAACCCGTACGCGCAAATCTGGTCTGCAAAGTTTCAAGAAGTGCAAAAGTATTTATCTATCACAGGCCATGTGTATACTCCGGCGTATGTCTTAGTGTCGGCAAAGAACTTCGCGAAATTACCCGAAGATGTGCAAGCCGATTTGATGGCTGCCGCCGCTGAATCTCAAGATGCTGTCTATGCTATGGCTGCTCAATTGGAAAC
Organism: Gammaproteobacteria bacterium; assembly: GCA_019634245.1. Next base: position 8,164 of record JAHQVR010000349.1, on the reverse strand, counting down.
GGAGCTTCTGGAAAATTTAAAAAATGGTGGCGTAGAGGTGAACGAAGCGGATAAGCAGGCGTTTATCGATGCATCTAAACCTATCTATGATGAATTTGCTGCGTCGGTTGATGGTGGCGCTGATTTGATTAGCAAAGTCCAAGCATTGGCTAAATAAACTCTGCGGCGCTTGCTTAGCGCCAGTTAGCGCTGACAGTCGTCGGATCTATGGGTCCGATGACTGTCCAAAGCGTACAACACACCCAGGAGACGCCAAGTTGAAAGTTGTGTCCCGTTCCATCGAGTTTGTTCTCGAATGGTTTTTAATGTTGTTGATGGTTGCTTTAACGGCCATTGTTGTGATCGCTGTTGTGTACAGAAAGCTGGACGCGTCATTATCCTGGTATGACGAGGTTGCTAGCGTGACTCTGGCTTGGATCACCTACTATGGTGGTGCTTTGGCGGTGTTGAAGCGAAAACACATAGGCTTTGACAGCGTATTGCTCTCCATCCCCATGCCTGTTCGTTTATACACCGCACTATTTGCCGAAATCGTTTTTATTGGGTTCTTTATCCTGTTGGCCTGGGCTGGCTGGCAAGTGTTGTTGGTATTGGAAGGCGATACATTAGTGAGCTTGCGATGGGTGCCGGTGCAACTTACCCAATCGGTCATCCCGATTGGAGCGGTGCTATTCATTATTTGCGAGCTTCTTGCTGCGCCTGACTATTTAAAGATGGTGATTGCGGGGCAATCGATTGAACACGCCGAGATTGAGGCAGAAATAGAAGCGGAGATGAAACGCTTATGATGGTTCTAAGCATTTTTCTGGTTCTGTTACTGCTGATATTTATCAACGTTCCGATCGCGGTTGCGTTGGCTGTGGCAGCCATCGTTGGTTTGGTTGTCTCAGAGGGTACGGGCGCTTTGGTGACTGTCGCGCTCGATATGTACGATGGATCCACAAAATTCTCGTTGATCGCGATTCCGATGTTCGTGTTGGCTGGCGCGATTATGAACGCTGGCGGTATTACAGACCGACTGATCAATTTCGTCTCTGCCCTGATTGGGTTTGTGCGTGGTGGTCTAGGTATGGTTAACATCGGTGTGTCACTGTTTTTTGCAGAGATCTCCGGATCGGCTGTTGCCGATGTTGCCGCTTTGGGTTCTGTGATGATTCCGCAAATGAAAAAGCGTGGCTATTCAGGTCCGCTCGCTGCTTCCATAACGTCCTCCTCGGCTTCATTGGCGATTATTATTCCACCTTCTATTCCTATGATTGTGTATGGCGTTTCTGCCAATGCCAGCGTGGAGCAACTGTTTGTGGCTGGTATTGTTCCTGGGTTAATTGGTGCTGTGGGGCTAATGCTTGTTGCCTATGCTTTCGCTGTGAAATATAACCTTCCCACAGAGGAAGCATTCAACACCAGCCGTGTAAAAGAGACTTTTAAAGAGGCCTTACCGACCTTTCTATTACCCGTCATCATTCTGGGTGGTATTTTCGGTGGGTTTGTGACCGCTACTGAGGCAGCCGGGTTGGCCGTAGTGGTGGCGTTGGGGCTAGGGTTCTACTATCGAGAGATCAGCTTTAAACGATTAAAGTCTTCAATGATTGAAGGCGGCATGCAAACGGCAGTGGTTATGCTCCTGGTCGCAGCATCGGTGTTAATGGGCGGTTTTTTAACCCGGGCGCAGGTGCCACAAGAGTTGGCGGCCAATATGATGGCAATGACCGATAATAAATACGTCATACTGCTGATACTAAATATATTCTTTCTTGTTATTGGATTTTTCCTGCATTCAGTGGCAGCCATTATTCTTGTCGTACCTATCGTCGTTCCATTGATTCAACTCGCTGGAATCGATCCGGTACATTTCGGCTTGATCGTTACCCTAAATCTGGCAATAGGTCAGCAAACACCACCGGTGGCATCAGTGTTGATAACCTCCTGTTCGATCGCGAAGGCAAACATCTGGGATGTCTCCAAAGTGAATGTATATTTCGTAGGTGTGTTATTACTTGTATTGCTACTTTGTACTTATGTGCCCGATGTGCCGATGTTTTTGGTTGAATACTTTTACAGGTAATACAGTTCAAATTTCAGCTGAGCATTCTTTCGTGGAGCTGTGTCGATTGCTATGAGTACTGAATCAGATCTTCTGTTCTCTGTTACCGATGATGTGGGGTTGATTACCTTTAATCGCGCAGCAGCGCGGAATGCTTTGACCTTTGAGATGTATGATGCAATAGCTGACATCTGCGATCAAATTCATGCCAAAGATCTAGACATTAAAGCCCTGATCTTCACGGGCGCGGGCCATAAAGCGTTTGCTGCTGGGACAGATATTTCGCGGTTCAAGGAGTTTAAATCTGAAGAGGATGCTTTGGGTTACGAGCGCACTATGGATAAAGTGCTTGGTCGGCTGGAGTCCTTACCTATCCCCACAGTGGCAGCCATTCGTGGCGCGTGCACTGGCGGAGGTGCTGCCATTGCTGCATGTTGTGATCTCCGGGTTGCTAGTAATGATCTCAAATTTGGATTCCCTATAGCACGCACTCTTGGGAACTGCTTGTCTGTAGGAAATCTATCGAGATTGGTGGAGTTACTGGGTACCAGCCGCACTCGGGAGATTTTGTTGACATCCAGACTGATCGAAATTGACGAGGCCTTAACCATTGCTTTGGTCAGCGAGTGCGTAGAGGATCCTTTGGGTAGAGCGCAAGAGCTCTGTGAACTACTAAAGGGCCAAGCTCCTCTGACCATCGCTGCGAGTAAAGAGGGCTTACGTCGGTTGCGGGAGCGGGCAGCAGAAGTTGAAGGGGATGATTTAATCGTGCAGTGTTACACCAGCGAAGACTTCCACGAGGGCATCGATGCCTTCTTTGCCAAGCGACAACCACGGTGGCAGGGCAAGTAATGCAGGGAACTACCGGCCCATTATCGGGCGTACGAGTGATCGAGCTGGCTCATATCATGGCAGGGCCAGCGTGTGGATTGATGCTGGCCGACATGGGCGCTGATGTGATCAAGGTAGAGAGGTACGGTAGTGGTGACGACAGCAGGCGGTTTTTGCCACCCGATATTAATGGCGAATCAGCTGCCTTCATGATGATGAACCGTAATAAGCGCGGTATGGCCATCGATCTTAAACATAGCGACGGCAAAGCAGTGTTGCTCAAATTGTTAAAAGAGGCGGATGTTGTAATCGAAAACTACCGGCATGACACTATGGCTCGATTGGGGTTGGACTACGACACCTTAAAAGCTATAAACCCTGGCATTGTGTATTGTGAAATCTCCGGTTTTGGTAGAACCGGGCCTTATCAACAACGAGGCGGATTTGATCTGATTGCTCAGGGCATGTCTGGTTTGATGTCGATTACTGGTGAGGCACCAGACCGACCACCGGTTAAAGTGGGGCCACCGATCACAGATATTACCGCTGGTATATTAGCGGCGATGGGAGTCTGCGCCGCCTATGCGTCAAAGTTGAAAACAGGTGCTGGGCAACGCGTTGATACCTCACTGTTTGAAGCGGGCATCACTCAGACTTTCTGGCAGTCTGCTATTGCCTTTGCCACTGGTTTAGCCCCAGAGCCACTAGGGTCAGCGCATCCATTGAACGCGCCCTATCAGTCTATTAAAACATCCGATGGTTGGATTAATGTGGGGGCTGCCAACCAGGCGAATTGGTTGCTGTTGGTGAGAGCCATAAACGCAGAACATTTGGCCGACGATGAGCGTTTCTCTAGTAATGCGGAGCGCATGCAACATCTGGATGCGTTGATCGAAGCCTTGAATGATGTTTTTCAAGCTAATACTACAGACTACTGGCTTGATCGCCTTAATGAGGCAGGGGTACCAGCTGGGCCCATTCTAAACGTGTGCGAAATGCATCAAGACCCTCAAGCGATAGCGCGTGAGATGGTTGTGGGTGTGGATCATCCGGTAGCTGGCGAGATTAAAACGCTCGGAGCACCGGTTAAATTCCATGGAACTCCCGGAGGGGTGCAAAGAGCCGCACCCTTGCTAGGTCAGCATAGTCGTGAGGTATTGTTGGAACTGGGGTATGAACCTGAGGTTATTGATCAACTAATTTCTGACCATGTTGTTGGGGTTGTTTGAAAACTCGGCGATAAAATTCCAAAAGCTGTAGTTACAGTGGACATCATGCGGAGTCGGTATCATCGCACTACATGCGGTGGTAATGATCGACCATCGGGTTCAAGCTCTTCTTTCGTGGCATAACCGATTAAGATGCCCGGTGGTTCTTTACCATCGGTCATTTTCTCCACAATTTCAGGGCTTCTGGTGATGCGGTTATGATGCTTGCGACTCCACTCAAAGTGCAAGGCTTCTAAGCGCTCGATGTGTTCTGCATAAACAGGGTTAGCTCCGAGATCGGCGACTTCATTCGGGTCGCTCTCCAAATCGAATAACATGGGGCGCATCGTTTCAACATGAATATACTTCCAACGCCCATCAAAGATCATCACTAGTCGTGCATCAGCTTGATCGACTCCGAGCGCGCGCCTTGCTTCTCGAGTGGAATAGTCATATTCAGAGACACAGTAGTGGCGCCATTGCACCGTTTCACCATTGAGCAAGGGTTGTAGCGACCGTCCTTCGATGATGTGGGGTTTTTCATCCGCACCGAATAGCTCCATAAAGGTCGGCGTTAGATCAACACCTTCCACCAAGTGATCATCAAGGCTGCCTCTCGTGGAATCGGCAGAAGCACGCGGGTCATAGATGATCAAGGGCATACGAGCTGAACAGTCGTGGAATAAATCCTTTTCCCCCATCCAATGATCGCCCATGTTATCGCCGTGATCGGCGCAAAACACAATCATGGTGTCGTCCATCCGGCCGCTGGTCTCCAAATAATGGAAGAGTCTTCCCATTTGATCATCGAGTTCTTTGATCAAACCCATGTAAACAGGCGCAACGATGTTTCTGTATTCATCACGTGAAAAACTTTTACTCACCCGCATGTTCATCCACGCTTGCATCAACGGATGATCAGTATTCTTTTCTTCCTCAGTTCTGTTGGGAATAGGGACGTCGCTCGGGGAATACATTGCGTTGTAGGGTGCAGGGGCAAGATACGGCCAGTGCGGTTTGATATAGCTTAAGTGGCATAGCCAGGGCTGATCACCTTGCTGCTCTATGTATTCAATACCCCGTGTCGTTAACCAGGCGGTTTCGGAATGCTCTTTGGGGACGCGAGCGGCATAAGGTGCATTTTCCAGCATCCAACCCGACCGAAGCTCGCCATCAGGCCCAATGGCCGTATTGGCCCATTCCTCCCAAGGATTATCCCCATCCATGCCTAAAGAACGCAGATACTGGTCGTAGTCTTGGGCGTGGCGAAACGGATATTGGCTTGGGTTCAAACCATCATCACGCACAAAGGCATCAAAACCGCATTCACTGACCAACGCCCCAATGATGCTGTCGGGTTCGATGCCCAACCGCTTCATGCCTTCAACATCGGTCGTCATATGCGTTTTGCCCACCAAGGAACACTTAACTCCGACTTCGCGAAGATGGTCTCCTAAAGTGGGTTCGCCCACTCTGAGAGGAAAGCCGTTCCAGGTTGCGCCGTGACTTCTTGCATAGCGGCCAGTGTAAAAACTCATGCGGCTTGGGCCGCAAACAGGTGATTGGACGTAGGCTCGGTTAAAGCGTACACCGCGTTCGGCGAGCGAATCCAAATTTGGGGTTTGAATATGGGTAGCGCCATAGCAACTGAGATAATCCCAGCGAAGCTGATCGGCCATAATCCAAAGTACATTCATTGATGAATTGTCTCGCTATTGGTGTGCTCTAGGAGCTATTTCTAAACAGGCAATGAGGAAGTCAAACCAGTTTAACCGGGCTTGAAGGCAGTATCAATTGTGTGCATAGCTTCGGCAATAGCGCTTTCTTTCCATTGCTGAGTGCGTGGAGCAAACACATTCAATAGAGCACGTTTAGTTTTGACATATTCTGCTGAATTTATTTTCGACCAATGGTGCGCCTGATTCTCCCTTCTTAGTGCGGAAAAGAGTTTGATCGGATTCACGGTGCCTATTTCGATACAGAGGTACAAGAATCGTTTGTCGTTCAGGGCCCGTTGACACCACTGGCACCAACTGCCTTGGGCATTGTAGGCATTGTCGTAGGCGTCATCTAGAATAACGGGTTGTTCATAATGCCGTTGCAATGTGCTTTGTCGCTCCGATTTTGCCAAACGATTGGTGTTACCTATCAAAGTCACCTTGCCGCTAGGGCCTAAGCCACTGTGCACATCTAGTATGGTTATGTCCTCAACGTCTTTAGAAAAATTCAGCACCAACTCCTGTAGTGTTGTGCTCGACTCAGTAGCTGAGGAACCCGCGTAGAACAGCCCTTTAGGAAATTCAGCTTGTCCCGCCGCGATTGGGCCAGCGAGGGATCGAATGCCACGATGCTGAGCAATAAGTTTGCTCACTTTGGCCCAATGACTTAATTCGCCCAAGCGCGTTGGCGGTCTATTTGGATTGATTACGGAGTTTAGCTTTGCATAAGAGTCAAAGTTACTGGACTTGGTGTTCGCTATATCAAAGAAATTTCGATTGATATCGATGTTGTGTTCGTTGACTCGTCGAAGATGTGCGAATCCCCACGGGTTTGCCGCATGAATCAGTATCACACCGGTTTGATTTGGTGTGCCTGACTGCTCTAGCTGCGCCATTACCTGGTTCTGTATAGCGGCACCTATAAAACCTTCAACGCCGTGAACTCCACTGGTTATAAATAGACGATGCGTATCGTTCTGCGAAATCAATGAAGCAACATCAATAAACAACGCTTGGTTGTCAGGACCTACGGCGTTTACTTGATGGGAGTCGAGTTTGGCGTTCGCCCGCATGGCTTGTTCCATAAAATGAACACGACTAGCGAAGTAGTTGTCTGGCCACCATGGCGAGTCTTTCATGATGATGGAGAAAGCGACATTGGTTTATAAATAACCCTTTAAAGATTTGGATAGAACGCATAAGTGTTCGGCTCTGGGCGCCTTGGTGAATTATATCGATCTACCCAATATTGGTGAATCGAGCCCCTGGTGCTCCTGGCGCTAATATCTAATTTGGCTGTTCGTGGGAAAAATCGCAAATAATGACTACCAATGAACGTTATCACACGGCTATAATTGTGTATGTAGTGCTTTTTTTAGTACTTTGCAAAGCAAGGTGACAAGTCGATGGATGAGATTGTATTTATCGATAGCCTTGTCAACCTTCATAAAAAAATCATTTCGCTTGGAGAAATCAAATGAATAGAGAAACGCTTAGGAGTAGCCTAGCTAAGCTCGCCGCCTTTGTGAGTGTGAGCACAGTGGCAGCGTTGATGTCTGGTGCGGTGTTTGTGTCTACTGCTAACGCCGCAGACACGGTAACACTTAGAATGTCAACCTGGCTTCCGCCCAAACATCATCTAATGGCGGATACTTTGCCGGAATGGATAGCGGCCATCGATGAAGCTTCAGGTGGAACGCTAAAAATAAAGATTGACCCAGCGCCCATCGCCAAGCCACCAGGACAATACGATGTAGTGAAAGATGGTGCGGCAGATATGTCTTATCACGTCGTGGCTTACACACCGGGTCCGTTTGAAATACTGCGTGGTTCAGAGTTGCCTTTCCTCGCACCTTCTGCGGAAATCAGCTCGCAAGCGGCTTACGATTGGTATGAGCGTAACATTGGCTTTGACAAAGAATTTAAAGACGTCAAAGTGATCACCATTATGGTTCATGGTCCGGGTGCTATTCACACTAAGAAAAAAGTCAGCTCACTAGAAGAGCTAGCTGGTGTCAAACTCCGGGTGGGCGGTGGTGGTGTGCGCTTGTCAGAAGCGTTAGGTGCGACCCCGGTGGCGATGCCCGCTCCGGAAGCTTATGAGGCTATTCAGAAGGGTGTCGCTGATGGCGCGATGTTTCCGTTTGAAGCTATGCAAGGATTTCGTCTGGCTGAACTACTCGACTACCACTTAGAAATACCGGGTGGGTTTTACACCACACCATTTGCCGTCATGATGAATCCAAAGAAGTATGAGTCTTTATCGGATGAGCATAAAAAGGTACTGGAAGATTTAGGTGGCGTCGCAGGTGCCAAAATGTTGGGCGCCGGTTGGGACAGAGCCGATTTGGCTGGCAAATCCT
>JAHQVR010000348.1 GCA_019634245.1 Gammaproteobacteria bacterium | reverse complement strand
GTTGTAGCAGCAACAAAGTCCGGTCGTATGCCGGTCTGGGCAAAGCACTGGTCGTCATCAGCCTCTTTCATCAAACCATGGTTTTTGATCAGAACCGTTCGCCAGCCGTAGTTAGCGCCACCTAAAATATCGGTGTGCAGTGAATCTCCAACCATGGCTATGCGATGCGGTTCAACGTTGTCAATACGTTTGGCTACAATGTCGAATACGTTTTTAAACGGCTTACCATAAAAACGGGGCTGGCAAACACCGGCATCTGCCAGCTCGTGCGCGAACAGACCCGGCTCCATTGACATATCTGATTCACGCGGTGCAACCAAATCAGGATTACCGACCAACACTGGGCGTGTGCGTGTGGCAAGTGCGCTGTGCAGTAGCGACTGGCGTTCATGCGTCCAATCAAGCGAGCTGAGAAAGACAAACGCATCCACTTTTGCATAGTCATTGGCGTTGTCGGTTAACAATATGGTCTTCGGCGCCAGCCTTTCGATCTGCGCAAAGTCTGTTGCAATGACACCCCACAGAATATTATCTTCTTCTGCCAGCATGGCCTGCTCCAGGGCGTTGCGACTTGATACAACATCGGGTAACGAAAAATGCATGCCTCGCTTTGTATATTTCTCGACGGTTTTTTCAACTGGCAAGGTGGCACCGTTGGTCAATACCAACACCTGTTTGCCCATCGCTTGTAACTGCGCGACACGTTCCACCGCGCCAGGTATGGTGTGTTCCCCCACATTCAACACACCAAAACCATCGAGCACAAACACGTCGAACTCATCGGTCAGTTCGCTCAAATCGGCAACATTTACCGTGGATTCCGGATTAACAGGTTTGGGCATTCGGTGCGCCACTTCGGTGTACCGGGCGATCGCATCCGCACGACTTATCGACGTGATCAATGACATGGCTGAAGTTATTTTTAGTTGATTAACAACGAATTTGTTGGGATGAAAATACTTCGGCTTCGGTTGCCACAGTTTTGCTTCCGGTGCGTGCGCGAATGTCGCTAACGCCGTATTCCATTGCCAGACGAAAACCAAATTTTTCAAGGAAACGATCGTACTGGTCGGCACCGGTACTAGCTATTGCATACAACTCACCGTTATCGCCAAGCTCAAGTGCAATGGAAGCCAGCGGCACTGGGGCCGGACCCGATAACACGCTGGCGCCATCGGTTGGGTCGTACACGCTACGCTCGGAACAACAACTGATTAACTGATCGCGCTCCTGTTTAACGCCGTCACGATCATAAAACGAGATTGTTTCTGCCCGATAATTGATATGGCTGATGGGTTTGGCCGGGTGCGACATCTTGTGGCTACAAATAGCCGAGAAGGCGACAACAGATTGGTCTACACCTACCCCACCCTGCCAGTGATCATTTTTTTTAGCAGCCGTATTCAAGCGCACAATAAAACACGGGGTAGTTATATACGGGTAGCTAAAAATCAAACTCGCCCCAGGGGATAACGATTCCACAGTGACTGGCGAATTGTCTGCGTACACCAAAGCCGATTTGGGAAACGGTTGTGCCAGCGCATGACCGGTTCTGGAAAGACTCGCCGCCCCGGTCAGTAAGCCGCCGCACAATTTATTGAATTCACGTCTTTGCATGTGCTGTCGCCGCTCTAGTTATTGTGAAAGCTCATTGTGCAAAAATTCTGGACAAAGCCGGGTGTTGTTTTGCCAGATCGATCGGTGTAATACCATCCCGGTTGGCATCGGATGGGTTCGCACCGTGACTCAATAACAATTGTATGACTTCGCTTTGTTGGTTTGCTACGGCAAAGTGCAGCGCTGTGTTGCCCGATTCATCCTTGAAATTGGCCGATGCCTTGCCCTGGGTCAGCAAAATTTGTACAGATTCGACATGCTGGTTGTCCACAGCACGCATTAATGGCGTAAAGCGATACACATCGGGTGAATCCATATCGGCACCGGCTTCGATCAACCAGCGCAGCATTTCAGCTTGCCCCTTGGCACCGGCAATGGTTGCCGCTGACCAGCCATTAGAGCCTTTGGCATTAATGTCAGCCCCTGCCTGGTGAAGCCAGCGGGCCAGTGTTATGTGGTTTCCCAATACCGCAAACATCAGCGGTGTACCGCCGGTTTGCGTTAGTTCATTCACGTTTGCACCCGATTCAACCATCCGCTTAACCAGCGCAAGTTCGCCTTGTTTACTGGCCACCATCAAAGCGCTCTTGCCATTGGATGCAACTTTGCGCAATAGCTTTACAACTTCGCTTTTGTTGCCGTTGTGTTGATCAAGCATTTGCACCAGCGTGTCGACCCGATCATTGGCAATGGCACTAATCCATTTTTCGTTCGGTGTTTGCAGCTGTTGCTCGCTGCCAAGTGCGCTGGGCGAAAAAATAGCCAAGCCAACAACAATCAGATGTGCCAACACAACTTTTACTGCTATCGACTTCATAAAAAAGTGGTGTGCCCAAACCAGCCTGCCCAGTTGCGCAGGTTTCATGTCATCTGCCTTTTAGCCAGCGTATCGGCAAACACCGCATCTGGGTCGTAGCGATCGGTCATGCGAATTACTGCATCGCGCGTCACGGCTTCGTTGATCAATCCGCTAATGCCCAATCGAAACGATTCGTTAACCGGTATTCGTTGTTGTAGTAATGTTGAGCAGTACTGATCACCGATAAACAGCGGAATGTCTTGCTGAGTACTCAGCATGTTAAGCGCTTCGAAATGGCTTGAACTGTGACCGGTCAGAAACAGCATAACGCCATGGCTTGACTCAATCGGCGTCATGATTTCCATACCGATTTCTATCATCGTGCCGTTTTCATGTTCGTGTAAGTCAGCATCCAGAACAACACTGAATGGACCGCCGGACAATTGCCCGCCACTAAGACACGGTGCATCGGGTGCCAGTACATAAAAAAAGGCTGCTTGCCATTGCCCTTGGTCTATCTGAACAGGCATACACGTAGCCGTGATATTAGCCTCGTGCAGTGCGACGATGACTTCGTCTGGGAATTTTTGCTGTGCGTGCCCTGGCTGATTAGGCATGTGATTTTACTGTAGCGCAACACACTACCCGACGAGCGGGTAGTGCTTTTTGCTTGACAGGCAGAAGTGTACCAGCCTGGTGTGTATCAGGTATTACGGCTGTAAACAGTACCTGGCTGGCTTTGCGCTCCACGAGGCTCTCCGGGAAGAAGCACTTTTCCTTCTTGTTGCATCTTGTCGAACCAAAGGTCGTGGTGCTGGCGCGCCCACTCTTCAGAAACATAGCCAGTTGCCATGCCTTCTATTGCGCCTTCAGTGCCGGCTGTACCAATATAAATGTGCCCCAGGGCAATGGCTGTCCAGATAACTGCGGCTATGGCATGAACCGAGCTGGCCTGTTGCATCAAACTTCTGGCTGTTTCCAGACCAGGAATCGTGATCTGCGGATAGATGGGTGCAACCAGTATGACACCACTGATGCATACAGCCACGCCCAGTGTCATCAGTATCCAGAACCAGACCTTTTCACCACCATTCATGCGCCCTGCTGATGGATGCGCCTTGCCGAACAAGCCGCCGCCTTTGGCAAACCACTTCAGATCGGTGGCGTTTGGAAAATTGTGCCAAATCCACATGATGATCATCAGTGCAATACCAATGGTGAATATCGGCCCAATGATATTGTGCACGTTCAACGAGATGGCAGCCCAACTGGCGAACCCGGCTTTACCCAGCACCGGAATAAGTATTTTTTTACCCAGCAACATACTCAGACCGGTGATGGCCAGTGCAATAAACGAGAATGCCGTTACCCAATGAACCATACGCTCAAAGGTGCTCCAGCGCGGCACCATACGACCAGAGAGGCTGTTAACGTCCAGTCGGTTTTTGCCATGCAACAAGTGATACAACAATAACAACACCGCCATTCCCACGATAAGCCAAGGAACCATGGTTAAAATCGGGCTTTCCCGGAATTGTCGCCAGTTCTCACCACCTGGCTGCATGAGCACGTTCGCGCCATCGCCCTTGACGGCAGAATAACCGGCCGCGCCATCGCGCACCTGATTCCAGAATTTGTTTTTCGGGTTTTGCACGGCTTTGGCTTCTTGCGCCGTTGCCGACATACCCAGCCAATGAACGGAATAACTGGCCAACGGCAGTGCCAGTGATAAAGACAGAACGAGGATCGTACTCCAGATCGCTATTTTTTTGCGTCTGGCCCTACTCATTTTAGATTTAGCCACAATATCTCCCGACTTATCCCGACGCGATACAAATCAGGCGACTTGCTCGCATTACTTCTTATAATCGAATCTTGTAATCAAAAACTGCCATCAAAACCGATCTGCCCTTGCGCAAGGCCGAAAGACAGATCGATTCGATACAAGGTGATTTACTTGACCTTGTGTACGCTTAACCCTCGTAAGCAGTATCCCAACCCCAGGTCTGCGGACGGCCGCCACGACGCAGTACGCGTTCGCGGTAGATATCTGCCACTTCATCACCGTCACCAGCGATTAGCGCCTTGGTAGCACACATTTCTGCACACAGTGGTAACGACCCTTCAGCGATACGATTACGACCATACTGTTCGTATTCAGATTGGCTCATATCGTCTTCTGGCCCACCTGCACAGAACGTGCATTTGTCCATTTTGCCGCGTGCGCCAAATGAGCTTTGCTGTGGATACTGTGGTGCGCCGAACGGACAAGCGTAAAAGCAGTACCCGCACCCGATGCACAGGTTCTTGTCGTGCAACACAATGCCATCATCGGTTGTGTAAAAACAATCGACCGGACAAACCGCCTGGCAAGGCGCATCGGAGCAGTGCATGCAAGCCACAGAGATCGATTTCTCTCCGGCTTGGCCATCATCGAGTGTTATGACCCGACGACGGTTCACTCCCCAAGGCACCTCGTGCTCGTTTTTACATGCCGTGACACACCCGTTGCACTCAATGCAGCGATCTGCGTCGCATAAGAATTTCATTCTAGCCATGACTATCTCCTCGCGCCTAGACCGCTGTTATTTTGCACAATGAAACTTTTGACTCCTGCATCTGAGTCACTGAGTCGTATCCGTAGGTCATGGTGGCGTTATCGCCATCACCTCGAACATACGGCGCTGAACCTTCTGGATACTTCGCCAGCATATCTTCACCTTCAAAGAATCCGCCAAAGTGGAACGGTGTGAACACCACGCCTCGCGCCACTCGATTCGTGACCATCGCCTTGGCTTTTATCTTGCCGCCTTCTGGTCCTTCGAGCCACACCATTTGCTCATCTTTGACGGACAAGGTGTTCGCATCAGCAGGGTTTATCTCAACGAACATGTCTTGTTGCAATTCTGCCAGCCAAGGGTTAGAACGGGACTCATCACCACCACCTTCGTATTCCACCAGTCGTCCACTAGTGTGGATAAGCGGATAGTCTTTCGAGTAGTCGTCGGCCTGAATCGATGCATAGCGAGTCGGCAATCGATAGTGAGACTTGCGATCTTCATAAGTGGGGTAATCTGCCACCAGATCATAGCGTGCTGTGTACAGCGGCTCGCGATGAATGGGCACAGGATCTGGGAATGTCCAGACAACCGCGCGTGCTTTGGCGTTACCAAACGGTGCGCAGCCATGTTTGATGGCAACACGCTGGATGCCGCCAGAGCGGTCAGTTTTCCAGTTCTTGCCTTCTGCCAGCTCTTTTTCTTCATCGGTCAGATCGTCCCACCAACCAAGCTGCTTGAGCATGTCGGCAGTGAACTCTGGATAC
>JAHQVR010000347.1 GCA_019634245.1 Gammaproteobacteria bacterium | reverse complement strand
TCTTGAGCTCGTTCTTCTACCAGTTCCATTGGCACTTGAGCGGAGGTGGTATTGTGCCATTTAGGTAATGCATTAAACCGATGTGATATCGGTAAGATCGAGGCAGACTGTAGCTCTTGACTGATTCCAAGAGTAGATTCAAACATGACGAAGCGTTCCTGGTTAGAATGACGCGTACAGACTAATCAGTCGGTATTCCCGCTTTCTTCCAGAATTCTTCCTGAGGTTAGAAATAGAGGGTTAGAAATTAGAGGGTTAAACTATTTGTAGTCCGAGATTCGGGCGTAGTAGTTTCTAAGGGCTGTATTAATCTAGTAGGGCGTAGGGATTTGCAGAGTTTGCTTGAGTGGCAATCCGATCTGCTAATGCCTTGTATCCACTGGAGGTTTTAAATTTCTCCAGTATAGGATCGACATCGAGAAAAATCAGTCGATCGATCCGCTCATCACATGCGCGGTGTAGCAATGCGGTTGTTTGCGCAACGTTGCCAAGCCCAGCTTGTATCATTGCCATCGCATATGACACAACACCTGGCTCGTTGCTTAAGCCTCCTAGCGTATCGAGCTGCCTAATTGCTGCGCCATCTTCACCACGCAGCGTCAGTGCATAGCCTAATGTTCCAATAGCCAATACAAACGGCAATTTTTCGCCCTGCTGCTCGATAGCTAAATTTAACTCAGCTATCGCCTCGTCTACCAGAGATTCTTGTAAATAGCATAGCCCCAGAATAAAGTGAGCTATCGCGAAACCGGGATCGCTGACCAATAGATTTCGTAAGTGGTCAATAGCTTTGGAATAGCGCCGTGAGTAATACAGTCCCCATGCTTTTTCCGTACTAATCATTAACGACAAAGGGTCGCGATAGTACGCCAGTTCAATTTGTTGATCCGCTTCTGTAAACCGACCTCTGGAAACCAGCAATTTGTGATACCACTGATGTGCCGTTGCGTAATTGGGATCTAGGCTCAACGCGGTTCTGAAACTTTTTTCGGCATCCATGAAGTTCCAATCGTAGGATAATTGACAGTAAGCTAGTGACGTGTGTGCGGCACTCGATCGCGGATCAATATCAAGGGCTTTATAAGCGGCCGCTTTGGCCTTCGGCATCGTGTCTTTGGGCGAGGCGGCTGTGTATAAACTCATCACGTTGTAGGCGTCCGCCAGACCTGAATAGGCAAGCGTATAAATTGGGTCATTATCTATAGCCGCAGAAAAGTGATGTAATGCTTGTTGTAACGCGACACCTGAGCGCTTGTTCCAGAGGTAGCGACCTTTTAGATAGTCGTGGTAGGCGGATACGTTTTCTGTATCTTGATGCAGTGCTTGCGGATATTCCTGCCGGATTGCGAGAGACAACTCGCGAACCACATCACTAGTGAGTGCTGTACGTAATTCCAAAACTTCGGAAAGAGTCGCTTCGTACTGGTTCGCCCAGAGTATCGATCTATCCGATGCATCTACCCGCTCCACCCAAATCTGCAGCCGCTCCCCTTGGTACTGTACTCTGCCCAAAATGAGCGTGTCGGCAGATAACTGTTGCCCGATTTCAATCGGATCGATATCCACGCGTTTAAAGCGGAATACCGTACTCCGTGCTAATACCCTTAAACCCGGCAGACTGGATAATTTAATAATCAAATCATCTGAGATACCGTCACATAAGTATTCAAGCTCTGGGTCCTCGCTCGTATTCACAAACGGAATTACAGCTAGAGTATCCATACTCGTTGCTGCTGATGTCACTTGTGAGTTTACCGAGTTGATCGAATCCTGATTTAACGTTCCAGCTCTTATTTTATCGGCTAATTCACGGGTCTCATACTCAGGTAACTCGGCGAGTTCTTCGGCGATAGCTCTTTCGCACAACGCGTATTGCGCCAATGCTTTTGATCGTTGTCCCGAGATAGCATATTGTTGCATTAAGCGCCGATGATAGTCTTCATTTACATTGTCCAGCGAGATCAGCTCATTGAGCAATTCAATTGCTTTTTCAATCGCGCCTCTTTGCTCCGCCAATAAGTATTTTGCTATTAGTACACGCTGATACAAATTGGATAGCGACTCTCGCTTTTCACTAAAGATTTCATCAAATGGATCCTCAATGAGTAAATCCCCTTGATAGAGCGCCAAGGCAGCGCTCAACGTAACATCGCTATTCACTTCGATTGCCTGAAGGGCTGATGCTTCGAAGTTTTGCACATCAATAGAGAGTTCCCCTTCAGCACATAAGGTAATCGAGTCTCCTGTGCGTTTCAAAAATTGTGAATTCGAACCCGAATTCAGTTGAGGCTCGAGGGCTCGACGAGCCATATAGATTACTTTGTTCAGGTTATTGGCTGATTTTCGCGGTGAGGATTCTGGCCAAAGTTGTTCCATGATCTGTTCACGGTGCAGCTGGTTTTTTGGCGACAAGGCCAACATTTTTACCAGTTGTTTCGCGTGGCGCCGTTGCCATTGGCTGTCAGCAACCGTTCGCTCATTTACTTTGACAATGTATCTTCCCAGCAAAAAAATTTGCAAAGAGGAATTTTCAACAGATCTGTCCACCGTTCATCCTGAAATAAATCGTTCCGAAAGAACAACTGCCAGCCGTTTTTTTTTTGGCTGCACGATGTAGCAAGATTTCGTGAACCCGGAAGGTTCTGACATCAACGTTGCATCCAAACCAGGTGCGATGTGCGTAGATGATTTAGTGGCTCGCGACAATCGACTCATCGGGAAGGAGCAATTATGTTAGCCAGCGAGCATTGCAGTCATCTGAATACTCTTGAAAAAGTGCCTCAGTAGGATCAACTGCTAAACACCTAATAAATCATATACGAAAAGCCTTTTCGCAACAATCAGGAGTAAATAGTTATGCAAAGAACAATTTTAAAATACGTTATTTTGTTGATAGCTGGTGTTAATAGCGTGGCTTGCGCGCATGAATTCTGGTTAGAGCCGCATAACTATAAGGTCAGCTCATCAGATGAGATCGCAGTGGATCTGCTTAATGGCGAAAATTTTAACGGATCTTCATTCCCGTTTGTCCCGGAGAGGTTTACGCGATTTACGCGCACAGATCAGCAGACCACGCGCAATGTTGTCAACCGCCTCGGTGCTGTACCGGCAATGATAGAGGAGGCCTTGGTACCTGGTCTGAATATCGTAGCTTATGAATCAGCTTACAACATAGCCCATTACGATGACTTTGACAGTTTTGCAGACTTTGTCAGTGCCGAAGGGGCTGGTTGGGCTATTGATGTTCATAAAAATAATAGATTACCAAGACAAAATTTTAATGAAATCTACACGCGCCATGCGAAGTCACTTATCAGCGTTGACAATGCGCAGGGCATGGACAGGCTACTTGGAATGGAATTTGAGTGGCTGGCAATGACAAACCCCTATAACGATGCAACTGCAGAACCGGTTGTTATGCAATTGTGGTATCAAAATCAACCAGCAGCAAATTTCCGGGTAAAGGTGTTTTCAAAAGAAAACGGAGCAACGAGCGAAACCACGCTGAGGACTGACGATCAAGGCAAAATACATTTTAAACCTGAGGCTGGCAGGCAGTATATGCTAAGCGCCATTCAAATCAGGCAGCCCTCGCCGGATTTGTCTGAACAAATGGAGGCGATTTGGGAGAGTCTCTGGGCTACGCTAACTTTTGAAGCTTAGAAACTTTAGGGAGTGTCTTGTAAGCTGAACAGCGTTACGCTAAGTACCAGGCGCAATGTTATTCGTGCTTACAAATCATCATCACCAATGCAGTGCAGTCTGGGTAATATATCTCTGTGATAGGGTTGATCTCTCTGGCCTTGCGCGAATGCAACGCATCCACTTGGTGTGACAATCCGATCGGCGTTGGTGCCGCCAAAGTAGTCCAGTGCAGGTGTGTATGAGTCGGCTTCAATCGATAAATTGTCCCAGTGCCAGGTGAAACCACCGGTTGAAGGAGAGAGATTATTATTGAAGCCAGGACCGTTTCCGCTTTTAGTGCCGGTATAGTTATGGAATGCGATTACAACACGCACCGGCCCGTCAGGGAATGATCCGGGCGCTTCAACCCAGCGGAAGGTGTTGTCCGATTCCTCGATTCCAAACGACAAGGTGCCGTTGCCGTTATCACGAAATATATGTTCGTAGCGTTCACGAATGCTGGTATTGCCTTGATGGATCGCGACACGGAAACAATAGCTAGTGCCACTGCACATTTCGTGTCGGTAATCACCATTGGGTAGCTGCACGCTATTGTAAAGATCATACTTATAGCCGTCTGGTTGATCCGGTGTTGCGATAGTCAGGCCGGTCGCCCCGTGTTCCGTGCCGGCACCAACCGCCCCAATATCATCATAGTCCCAGCCATTGTTACACGGTAAATTCGGGATACAGGGCATTGCGTTTACATAGACTTGATCGGCGGGCATAACTTTGATTTCAACGAAATTTCGACCACCCGCCTCGGTGGTATTGATATCAATTGAAATTTCACGAAGCCCTTCGAAGACTTGGTCAGGCAATGCGCCAACGAACCCGTACCCGGAAGTATCCATCGCATAGGCCATTTGATGACCAGCCGCTGAATTACCTCCAGGCAGGCACTGATATACATGTGCAGATGGGTTATTGCGAGATTGTGCGCGTGTCTGCTCAGGAGCACTGCAATTAATACCACCGGTTGATTGGTGATCTGAACTGCCACTAACATGGTTAACCACATGAGGATCTCGGTAGGCTACGAATTGGTGAATACGGTCTCCGTCTTCCTCTGTTGAAAAATCGTTAAAGTCGCCAGCGGACGCAGCGAATAGGTAATTGCTTGCTATTCCGGCGAGCGGGCTGTCTGCTTGAAACCAGGCACTTTGCCACGGCTCCAATTCACCGCCATCGCTTAGATCCTCGTACTCCTCGGTGACTGGGTTGAAACGATTAATGGAATAATTAACCAGTCCGGCATCTGCTGCCGCTTTGTGACTGCATCCATTAACACAATCACCATTGGTTTCAGGTGCAACGAGTATAAGTGAATCGGTTGGCACAGCGTTACTTTGTGCAGATCCGATCATGGCAAATAAGCTTGTGCTGGCAGACATTTGCAGCGGCACCTCAGTACAACCTTTGCTAGATGGGCAAGCGGGTTTAACTCGAAGATCAGCATCTGGCAGATCGGGGGC
>JAHQVR010000346.1 GCA_019634245.1 Gammaproteobacteria bacterium | reverse complement strand
TCGGAAACTGAATCGATTTTTCCTATACCTATTCAGTTTAATTAGTTGGTGGGACCCATTCGACTATGCGACAAGCCACACTTATCACCACCGTTATACAACACATCCAGAGGCCGATCGTGAAAACGTACTGCCCATTCAACCATCGTTGCATCCTTGGGTGTTGTTAAGACTGTTTACGATTGATCTGTTTACAAGACCAGGCCGAAACTTCGGAAAAGGCGGGTTCTTTTGGGCAGTCTATCTAACCACACGCCGAGCCATTGGACTATCCAGTGGCCACCAACATATCCCCAGCCAGGAGTGGCTACAATCTCTGCACAAGGATCAGCCGGATTCGTATCGGCAGTCTGTCCTATGGTCGCGGTTTCTGATTTTATTTCATGTCTGCGTACTGATGTATTGCATAGCCACTGGACACTGGATTTGGCTCGCAGTGATTACGACCGCCTCTTTTACAGCCAATGGCGCAGCCTATTTCGTCGGAATTCCGCAACACTGTGGCTTAAGACAAAACGTCAACGACTTTCGCAAAAACACTCGATCAATGAAACTAAATGCCGTACTTGAGTTTCTTTACTGGCGAATGAACTGGCACACTGAACATCATATGTACTCCGGTGTACCGTGTTACAACCTCAAAGCATTGGCTGCAGAAATTGCGGATGATATGCCACCACCGCGGACTCTTCTGGGCGCATGGAAAGAGATGCGGAAGATTTGGCATCGACAAAAAATAGACCCCACGTATGAGTTCGACACACCGGTGCCGACAGTGGCCGCAAATAGTTCGGAGGATAATGCGAATAGCCTGGTAGTGTCCCTTGGTGATTTAGCGCCAAAATCATTGCGATAAAGGCTCAAGCGTACGAACGATGTTTTAAATGTTTATGGATCGCCCGGCACACCGTAGCTAGGGGCATCCGCAGGGTTAATCGCACGTTGTGTATAGGCATCCATTTCTCCTTCATAGGCGTGCCATAGCTGCACAAGCTCTGCTACCGGATCGCCATCACTCCAGTCGATCCGCAAATCAACCAATGGCCATGAGTGCTGATTAGCCACTTTAATACCGGACGAGTGTGTGGGGCCTTCTTCCCCACCTGCTGCCACTCCAGATTGCAGCGCCTGCAACAATCGCTCAGCCAAATGAAGTTCATGACCCTGGGCAAAAGACTCGGTCATTGCTTGCGTTACAACTGTTGTTGCTAGCAAATTTCCAGCTGCAACGCACCGTCTCCCTTCGGATACTGAGTGTCTTCCTAGAATATGTGCGCCGGTGAAGTGGGCGGTATTACCCGCAGAATCAACCGCCGTTACTTGTCGAAAATCTGCATGCGCCTGCTGTTCCATTAATGAAGCCAATGCTGATGTTGGTCCGACCCCGTTGGCCAGCTGATCGAGCAACTGAGGCCCAAGACTTGGATCTGTGATGTTTTGCGTCGCAACTGCACCTACACCTGCCCTCACCCAAGGACAACGACTCGCCACACAGATACTCGACGTTGTTATTGCTACGCCGACCATACCCGTGCGCTCACAACTACCCACTATCGAAAAGGTCATAGAATTTCCCGGCTAGGGGTGGCTCTCGGCGCATAGACGCCGAGAAAGATATTGGGCAAACTCATGAATAGACTGCTCCAACCAACACAAAGGCCCTGGCTTGGACAAAGGTGCTTTTGCTCCGGAGTAAATGCCTTCCACGACGAAACGATCTTCTTCATTCACCTCGTCGAGAAACTCTATAAATTCGCGAATGTAGGCATCCGGATCCGCCTCATTTTCAACCACTTCGGGTGCCAGAGCTGCCCCATAGCGAATATGCACTTGACCCACACCTTTAGGTTGGAGTGATAAATACCAGAGATGATCAGGCGCCAGCACATACATATGTGAGGGAAACACCGTGGGCATGATGGATGTGCGGCGCTGCTCACCTTTTAAGCGGCTGTTGCTCGAGTGTGCGTTTCCCACTGGAGCTGCGCTGGTTTTCATAAAAGTTTGATAAGTAAACGCATCATCAGCATTCGATGAGCTGAACTGTGTACGGTGGATCGGAAAATCCGCACCGACTGTATTTTTGTGCGCAACCGGTAGATGATACCCTTCCATAAAATTTTCGGTTAACAACTTCCAGTTTGTGTCCCAAAGATGATCCTGCTGCACGACATGAACATAATGGGACATCTCATAATGTGCCGTGAGTTCGTCAAGGCCTTCCAATTGTTTAGCTACAGATTCGCCAGCATCGTTCAACGTGACGTAAATCCAGCCTTGCCAGACTTCGCACCGTACCTTTGTCAGCGAAAGATTAGCGGCTTCAAAACCGCCGGTGCGTTTCATTTGAGGCGCACCCAACAAAGTTCCATCGATACCGTAACTCCAAGCATGGTATGGGCACGTTATTCGACCGTTTTCACATTCACCTCGTCCATCTAGCAACTGCATCATTCTATGCCGACAAATATTGGCAAAGGCTTGTAACTCCCCATCTGCTTGCCGAATAACAACAATGGGCTGAACACCTATATGGTAGGTGAGATAGTCGTTAGTGTTAGGTATTGAATCAGCCCGTCCAGCGCATAACCACTGCTGAGAAAAAATATGCTGTTGCTCCAATTCGGCAATGGCCTCATGGGTATACAGACCGGGAGGTAATGCGGTTGCCTGCGTCAATGGACGTTCTGCGATGGCCGCAAGTTCATCCAATAATTGTTGGTGAGATCGATCTTCAGGTAAAAAAACACTCATGCATGGCTTTTTACCTTAAAACCACCGGTCTGTTCAATTTGATACTCTCGATAGACACGACGGAGTCGCATTCCCAACAGTAGTGAGGCTAACGATAACCCCACGATCAGTCCTGTCCAAAAACCATAGGCCCGCCAGCCCATATGGTGGGCAAGATAATAGCCAAGTGCGAACGCCACAGCCCAATAGGAAAAAGCATTGATCACCATAGGAATAAAGGTGTCATGCAGGCCACGCAACATACCGATCAGGCAGATCTGTGCAGAGTCGCTGAGTTGGAAAAGTGCCGCCAATAATAAAAGATTCGCCGCTAGTGCCTGCACTTGCTCATCAGCACCATAGAGGTCTGTGAGCGGAAAGCGTAGAAAAATCAGCAACGCCATGGTGCACAACACCATGATCAAGGCTACAAAACTACCGGACACCAAGCGCAAGAAAATCGACACCGGTGGGTTTTGACGGCCCATGGCTCGACCGATTCTAGCCGTGAGTACAAAAGACAAGCCCAGCGGCAGCATATAGCAAAAGGCAGCCATATTAATGGCGATATAATGTGCAGCTGCCTCTAGTCCACCCAGCATTCCCATTTGGATAGCGGTGGCGAGGAACAACCCCGCTTCGAACACCATACCCACATAGATCGGCACACTGAGTTTCAGCATGCCTCCAATCACAGTAAAATCCACTGCACTCCATCGTTCGAAGAGATGATAACGATGCAGCTTCTTGTGACATAGAATCAGTACCACCACCAGGAGTATGCATAGGTGTACCACTAAAGTGGAAAGACCAATGCCTAAAAGCCCCAGCTTAGGAGCACCAAAATAGCCAAGACCGAAGGCCAGATTACCCAGCACGTTTACTATTAGGCCTATTAACTGCACCATCAACACAGGCCCAGTCCAGGCAGTCGCCTCAAGCACATTGCGACAGGCCATAAACAAACCCAATGGCAGCAGCGCCCACAAAGCAACCTGTAAGTAATCTTGTATCAGAGGAATTAGCTCTGGCTCAAAGGACCAGTCAGGAACGCTCTTATAGACAACCCACAGACCTAGCATTGCCAGAGCGCCAGTCGCTCCGCCCAAATACAATCCCTGGCGAAACACTTCTCCTACATAGGCGCGTCGGCCCTGCCCAATCATGCGGCTCAGTGTTGGGGAAAGCCCAGCAGTCAAACCAATACAAGCCAACGACGCAAAGAAAAACAAACTGGTAGCGATACCGCCAGCGGCAAGTTCTACACGGCCTAATCTTCCGGCCACTAATGCATCCGCAAAGCTATTGCCCATTTGCAACACTTGCGCGGCCATCAATGGCAGGGCCAGCAACAGCGTGCGGCGCATATCCGCAATAACGGTGGATTTTTTTAACAAGGCGGGTTAGACCAAATTAGTTTTTAGTCTTTGTAGTCCGGACTTTGCTTGTCGAGAAGCATCTTTAGCTGCTCAAAATGAGCGAAAGCGGAATCGCTGTAGGTTTCCCAAGCTTGCGCCGTTTCCTCGGCAAGATCATCGGGCAGAATCGATAGAGGTTTGCCGGCCGAATAAGCCAACATGAGTGTTTTAGCGGCGCGTTCTAAATAGTACAGATGTTCAAAGGCCTCAGCCACGGTTTCAGCACAGACCGACACTCCATGGTTACCCATCATCATGATGCTGTGATTACCAAACGTGTGTGCGATTCGCTCCCCTTCGGCTTCATCATCTGCAATGCCCCCAAAGTTCAAATCGATCGCAATGCGGTTATGAAAGCGGGCAGTATTTTGATCAATCGACGGTATGCTCGGATCCTTTAAACAAGACAGCGCAGTAGCGTAAGGAGGATGGCAATGTAATAACACCTTAGCGTGTGGAACACGCGCATGTACCGCACCGTGAATGCACCAAGCCGTGGGTTCAGGCGGATTATCACTGTCCATCAC
This sequence comes from Gammaproteobacteria bacterium, assembly GCA_019634245.1. The sequence goes on along the minus strand of JAHQVR010000346.1, from coordinate 789 downwards.
TGAGCTATCATCCACATTCAATTTCAGTAGGTCACTCGCCTTGACCAAACTGAAGTGCTTCCATTTAGGATTCAATAAAAACGACTTACCATCCGCAGAAACAGTAGCGCTAAAATGATTTGCTACAGATTCATGCCAATCAAGATCAGCAGTGATACGAAACGCCGCTGCCAGGTCGACTCTTAGGGCCCACTCATCGGCAGAGCAATCGGGTTGCGCTATAGTTCTAGAGGCTGACGACATAAGCTTATACTCACTTGCTACTGGATAGCACGCCGAGGTGTGGCGGCTGACTCTAGGCTACCAGAGTTGCCGACCCTGATGAACGTCGTTTGCGCGTTATTCAGACTTCTTGTCACCGTGGTCATGCTCCATCGGCTCCTGCTTCATGGAGGCCCCATGGCCTTTATCGTGTTCAGCGCTCTGGTGGTCGGCATTGGCCGCATCAGTAATCTTAAAGTTCACCGTTTGCGGACCAGCCTGTGCAAATTCGAGCTCAACTTCCACAAGGCTGCCAATTTCCAAAGGGCGATTGAGCTTCATAAACATGATATGCAAGCCGCCGCGGGAAAGATCTGCCATTTCGCCGGCAGGAATCTCGACACCCTTTGAGAGTTTGCGCATCTTCATGACACCATTGTCGATGAGGCTTTCATGAATCTCGACTTTGTCGGCGAATTCGCTCGAAGCACCGACCAGTCGATCATCTACATCACCATGATTCATGATGCGCAAATATCCACCAGCCACCGGAGCCACTGGTGCTGCAATACTGACATGCGGGTTACT
>JAHQVR010000345.1 GCA_019634245.1 Gammaproteobacteria bacterium | reverse complement strand
GGTGCAGGACTTAAGCGACACAGCGCCGAACGATCGATATGACTAAAAAAAAATCTCAACGATGCCCTTGGTGTGAATCAAGCGATCTGTACCGCACCTACCACGATGAAGAGTGGGGTAGGCCTTGTTTTGATGCTAGAAAGCTGTTTGAAATGCTTAATTTGGAAGGCGCGCAAGCGGGATTAAGTTGGATTACGATATTAAATAAAAGAGAGAACTACCGGCGCCTGTTTGCCGACTTCGACCCTGTCAGAATCAAACGTTTCAGCGACGCAAAATTAGAAAAACTGTTGCTTGATCCGGGTATTGTGAGACATAAGGGAAAAATCGCCGCTGTACGCGGCAATGCCATAGCCTATTTAGAAATGGAAAAGCATGGCGAATCGTTCTCCGACTATATCTGGAGCTATGTCGGTGGTAAACCTGTACAGAACCACTATGAAACCATGAGTCAGGTGCCTGGTAAAACGGCTGTTTCCGATAGTCTCAGTAAGGACTTAAAAAAGCGTGGCTTTAAATTTGTAGGTAGCACCATTGCTTATGCATTTATGCAGGCGGCGGGTTTAGTGAATGATCACCTTACACATTGCCCACAGCACAGCGTCTGCGCAAAGGCGAAATTAACCCGCTCAAAAAAATAATGGGCCAATCTGAATAGCGACCATGGTGATAGATTGGTCTTCTTTACCTGCCTGGCAATACATCGCCATCGCACTGTGTTTTGTCTGGAGCGGATTTGTGCGCTCCGGATTGGGCTTCGGTGGGGCGGCGCTCACACTGCCTTTCCTACTGCTGATCTTTGACAATCCAGTGGTGTTTTTGCCCGCTATTGCGTGGCAGCTGCTGGTTATTTCTATCGCGACTGTGCTCACGCGCCTGGAGAATGTTCACTGGGTTTTTCTACTGCGCTTGTTAGCGGTGCTCTTTGTACCCTTTACCGCTGGGCTCTTCGGGTTGTTTAATTTTTCAGGTTTCGTTTTGTCGCTAACGGTGTTTAGTGTCACGTTGTTGTATGGCGTCTCTTACGTGCGAACCAGCACTCTAAACCGTCCTAAAACGAAAATAAATAAGTCTCTTGATACCTTGGGTACCATTGTAGGAGGGTATTTCAGTGGCGTTGCGTTAATAGGCGCTCCGATCATTGTGGCGAGTTCTGCAAGACGTCTACCCGCACATATGGTCCGCGATACATTCTTTGTGTTGTGGATTGTTATGGTGATTTTTAAGCTAGTTGGATTTCAGCTGGCCGATGTGGATCTGCAGTGGAAATTGACTCTGTGGACCTTTCCGATGACGCTGATTGGCCACTATTTGGGCCAAAAAGTACACGACCAAATTCTCAAGACGGACCGGAGCCAATTTGAAAAATTCATAGGAATTGGCCTCATTCTGGTGTCGTGCTTCGGAATTAGTACATTGCTGCGGACACATTTCTAAATTCGATATACTAGGGGGTATAGCCGCGGCGGTTTTGCGCTGCCCACACTAGAGATTCACTTGTCGGAGCCATGACCATGACTAGTATTGCCCAAAACCATCCCACGCTTATTCAGGCGGCATGGAAAACAGACAGTTCGCTGTTAAGAAGCCTGTTGCTGGCAGTGGCCGGAAGTTTGGCTCTGTGGGTGTCGGCAAAAGTGCAGATTCCTTTTTTCCCGGTTCCCCTGACCATGCAGACTCTGGTGGTACTCATGATCGGTATGAGCTTTGGCTGGAAGCTCGGCGGAGCAACTCTAGCCTTGTATTTAGCTGAAGGTGCCGTTGGATTACCCGTGTTTTCTGGAACACCCGAAAAGGGCATTGGGCTGGCGTACATGATGGGGCCTACTGGCGGATATTTATTCGGCATGTTCGTCGCAGCCATTGCAGTTGGCTGGTTAGCCACCAAGGGTTTTGGCAAAAAAGTATGGACGACCTTTCTGGCAATGCTCGTTGGCAATGGCCTGATTTACCTGTTCGGGCTTCTATGGCTGGGAACGGTAGTGGGCTGGGATAAACCCGTTTTGGCCTGGGGTCTAACACCCTTTCTGCTGGGTGATTTGGTGAAAATCGTACTGGCTATGATCGCTTTGCCTTCATTGTGGAAGCTGCTAAACCGTCACAACGACGATCAAGATACAGCACAATAGTTATCACGCTCCTCAGTTTGGTGTTCCATAAAGATGTTCGATCCAAGGACCCCGAACTGAGGCATCGTTCGACTGAATGGCTACTTTGTAGGGTGTGAGGTTAAACACTGCAACGTAGCACTCAAGTGATCGTGATTGATCTATCCTTAGCACTGTATCGCTCAATGGCAATTTCTCGAACTCATGAAAAGATTCTCTTTGCTGTCCGTGTTAGCCGCAGCGTGGCTAAGTATCGCTTGTGCCGGTGGTTCCGTATCGTTAGATGATGTCGCTCAGGCAGGGCAGGAACTTCTGGGCCAAAATGGCCCGCTGAGTAATGATGAGATTACTCGCGGTTTGAAAGAAGCCTTAAGCAAAGGGTCGACTGCAGTGGTGGCTCAGTTGGGAGCACGCGACGGTTTTGCTAAAGACCCAGCGATTAAAGTGCCCTTACCTGACACACTCAGAAAGGCTCGTGATTTTGCAAGTAAAGTGGGTTTGGAAGGTTCTTTCGATGATCTGGAACTGCGTCTAAATCGGGCTGCTGAGCAGGCTGCTCCTAAGGCCAAGAGCCTGTTTCTTGGTGCGATCAAGTCAATGACACTCGAAGACGCAGGCGGAATTCTCAAGGGCCCCGATGACGCTGCCACGCAATATTTCCAACGGAAAACCGGTGCATCGCTAAAAAGTTCGATGCGTCCACTGGTGGATGATGCGCTGGCGCAAGTAGGCGCTGTGAACGCCTTTAATAAATTGTTGAGAGAGTACAATTCGATCCCGTTGGCCCCGAAAGTTGAGGCTGACCTCACTGGGCACGTTGTCGACGAAGGTGCTGAAGGCATTTTTTATTATCTGGCTCGCGAAGAGCAAGCCATACGAAATGACCCATTAAAACGCACTAGTCAACTTCTGCAACGGGTGTTTGGCAGCCAATAGGTGTTTCGTGGTCTCAACAATCGTAATCAGGTAATAAATTGAACAAAATTGCAAGCCAACTCAGGCTGCGTAAGAACTACTGTGGTGCGCCATACTCTGAGCGGGTAGACTTCACTGCAAGGCACTGTATACGTGATAAATAACGCACAAAATTCCTACAGCCGTGAAGAGCTACTAGCCTGTGGCCATGGCGAACTGTTTGGGCTGGGTAATGCCCGATTGCCACTGCCAAATATGCTTATGTTCGATCGTATATCCAACATCGTTGCGACTGGTGGAGACTTCGATAAAGGAGAGATCGTTGCCGAATTGGATATTGATCCTTCTCTGTGGTTTTTCGATTGTCACTTCGAAACCGATCCTGTTATGCCGGGATGTTTAGGATTGGATGCGATGTGGCAACTGGTGGGATTCTTTTTGGGTTGGAAGGGTAACCCCGGGCGTGGTAGGGCCCTAGGCGCTGGCGAAGTAAAGTTTTTCGGGCAAGTACTGCCTGAAGCAAAACTCGTGCGTTATGAATTGCAAATGAAAAGACTGATCGAAAGAAAACTTGTTATGGGCATAGCCGATGGCCGCATGTTGGTTGATGGTCGTGAAATTTACACCGCTAAGGATCTGCGTGTAGGGCTGTTTACATCCACTGAAGATTTTTAGCGAATATTGATTATGCGGCGTGCCGTTATTACCGGAATTGGGGTTGTTTCTTGTTTGGGCAACGACATTCAGTCTGTTACAAAATCTTTGCGTGAAGGCATATCCGGTGTCAGTTTGCGTGAGGAATATGTAGAAATGGGTATGCGCAGTCATATAGCGGCTGCACCAACGATTGATTTCAAAGAACACATCGATCGCAAGCAATTGCGGTTTATGGGTGATGCAGCTGCCTATGCATACATTGCCATGCGTGATGCGATCCAGGATGCCGATCTGAGTGAAGATGAGGTTTCAAACATCCGTACGGGCATTATCGCCGGTAGCGGCGGTGGCTCGTCCTTCAGGCAAGTAGAGGCAGCGGATATTTTACGGGACAAAGGCTTGCGTCGCGTGGGGCCGTATCGTGTCACCCAAACTATGGGTAGTACCGTGTCTGCTTGTTTAGCGACACCGTTTAAAATCAAAGGCGTCAACTACTCTATTTCTTCGGCCTGTTCGACCAGTGCACATTGCATAGGCAATGCGCTTGAACTCATTCAATTAGGGAAACAGGATCGCGTATTTGCCGGCGGCGGTGAAGAGGAGCATTGGACACTAAGTAGCTTATTCGATGCTATGGGTGCGCTGTCCACCAAGTACAACGACCAACCCAGCAAGGCATCAAGGGCTTATGACGCTGATCGAGATGGGTTTGTAATCGCCGGTGGCGGTGGCATGGTCGTAGTCGAAGAGCTGGAAGCGGCGAAAGCCCGCGGAGCGAAAATCTATGCTGAAGTGGTTGGTTACGGTGCCAGCTCGGATGGTCACGACATGGTTGCTCCTTCGGGGGAAGGCGCACAACGCTGTATGTTGCTCGCAGCTGAAACTGTTGATACGCCTATCGACTATATCAATGCTCATGGTACGAGCACGCCGGTGGGTGATATAGCGGAACTGCGCGCCGTCAAAGCCGTGTTTGGCGATCAAATACCCAATATCGGTTCTACCAAATCATTGTCAGGTCATTCGTTGGGTGCGGCGGGTGTTCAGGAAGCTATCTATACCCTATTGATGCAACAAGCAGGTTTCATCGCTGCATCTGCCAATATCGATAAGTTGGATGACGATGCTGCTGATATGCCAGTGGTTACTCAAAGGATCGACAATGCAAAAGTCGATACGATGATGTCGAATAGCTTTGGGTTTGGAGGCACAAATGCTTCCTTAGTGTTTCGTAAATTAGACGGTTAAGCGGCCAGCTAGTAAATTAACGGGGCTTCTTGTAAGGCCGATTGTTGTTCCTTAAGGGCCAGAATGTGTTCATCCCAAAAACGACGGCTCGCAAAGAACGGGAATGCTTGCTTAAATGCTGGATCTTCCCAGCGTCGTGCGATCCACGCGGCGTAGTGAATTATGCGTAAGGTACGCAATGGCTCTATGAGTAACAATTCATCGGTGTCGAATTCCCGAAATTCATAGTATCCGTCCAAAATATCGCCCAAACGATCCTGCGCGTAGAGTCTGTCTCCAGAGATAAACATCCACAAATCCTGAATAGCTGGGCCCGTTCCTATGTCGTCAAAATCCAGTAAATGCGGTGTGTTCGATGCACCCCATAAAATATTCCCTGGATGAAAATCTCCGTGAATACTGAACTGTTCTATATCGGGTAATTGAGCAAATCGCTCATGGATTGTGGCTAACAAGACATCGACCAGCGTACGGTAAGGCTCGCAGACTTCTGGTGGCAGTAGCGAACAAGACTTTAAAAAGGCGAAAGGTTCATCACCCAATCGTTCCGGGCCGATGCTGACTCGGTGCTTAAAGGGTGTAATTGCCCCCACCAAATGCATGCGCGCGATCGTTCGTCCGATCACGGTCAGTTGCTCG
>JAHQVR010000344.1 GCA_019634245.1 Gammaproteobacteria bacterium | reverse complement strand
GAGAAATACGTTGGGTCAATGAGGAATAACGCATGCTGGCAGTATAACGGGAGCACTGTCTGCGCGGTGTATAAAAAAGGCAGTGTAGTGTTCCTTCTGTGCGGTGTATAAAAAGGGCCGGGTAGCGCTCCTTGATTGGGAACGCTGACCCGGTAGGGAAACCGCGTTAAGGCTTATGAACCAATGTCGACATGGCGTAACAGCAGCTGCCGAGTAGGAACAGCGTCAGGCTTAATAACCAGAGTCCATCCGGGTTCGTAAAATAGTCAGGAAGTGCGATCACTGAATGATTTGGCGAGGCATAAGTTTCGGGGCTGAGCAATCTAAGTAAAACTATCTCAGCATCTTTTCCAAGTGGCGGCACTTCTTGAGCCATGGCGTGCTGAGTCAACAGCAGCATGGATAGCAACAGTGCCGATATCAGCATTTGTGTTGCTACTCGCGTTGTAGTTAACGGATTGCTATATTCTTGCTGCTGATTATTGCTTTGTGGGATATGCTTGTAAGCCATCAATGGTCACTCGTTGTTTGATTCGCAAACTCATTACAACAAACAACAGCGACTATGCGCTGACTAACGCAAGATGCTTTAGGAGCAATTCTGACGAATTATGACAATTTCAAAAAACACACGGCACATCGTGCTTGTCGAAGATGAGCCTGCGCTTCGAGAGAATTACCGTTTGGCTCTGACGAAAGCAGGGTTCGAGGTGTCTGATTTTGGTACAGCTGAGGCTGCGTTAACGTTGGTCAAAACAACCATGCCAGATGTTGCCATTATCGACATTGGTCTTGGAAACGACAGTGAGGCTGGATTTGGTCTTTGTCAATCGTTGCGTGCCTTATCAAAAAAGCTACCCATTGTGTTTCTAACCGCAAGAGACAGTGAGTTGGATGTGATATCCGGTTTGCGTTTAGGTGCAGATGATTACCTAACCAAAGAGATTTCATTGGCGCAGTTAGTAACCCGAGTTCATACGCTATTGCGACGCGTCGACGCGCTCAGTAGCGATGAGGTTCCGAGCGTTCAAACGATCGGTTCACTCTCGTTGGACAGCGACCGTCTTCATGCCACTTGGAAAGAACAAACCGTTGATTTAACAGTGACCGAGTATTGGTTAATCGCTTGTCTGGCGACGATGCCCGGGCAGGTCAAGAGTCGCCAACAAATGATGGATGCCGCTAACCTTGTATTGGATGATCAAACCATAACTGCCCATATTAAGCGCATGCGAAAAAAATTTTTGGCCCTCGATCCAGAGTTTAATGCCATCCAGACAGTGTACGGGCTCGGGTATCGTTGGCTTGACAATGAGGCTGTGGCATAGCACGGCCAACGTAGTTCTACAGTGAAGCTTCGATCACAAATGTTGCTAGCGGGTGCACTGACACTGGCTATTCCCATTCTTGGCTGGCAGAGTGTCAAACAATTGGATGCGTCATTGCAGCAAACTCGGATTGACGCCCAGACTTTGAGAGTAGCCAATGCTCGAGTGGCGTTAGCCGAAGCAGATACGCTTCAAGCGGTATTGAACACTAGCGATCGTGATGGCACAGAAAACCTCTACGCTGAACAGGCGGTACAACCTATATTTGTCGATGGTTATGCCGATGATTGGCAGCATCAACTTGCCAGTGAAAAAGTGTTTAAGCACAATGGAAATACGCTCTCCATACGATTGGCTAAGAGGCACCATCGCTTATACCTCTTCTTAACAGTGGTTGATCAGAGCGTCGTCTATCATGTGCCTCCCACATTGAAAGTCGATTTTGCTGAAGGGGAGCAGCCAGATCGACAACGGCAACTGATCAATGGCGATGCGGTGGAGGTATACATACAGTCGCCTGAAGGTCGGTTAACTCACGCGTTGTTTCGTACCATTGCTCCTGGTCCCTTGAATGGGATAGTGGCGTCTCCGGGTGCAACCACCAGTCAGGCTGGGCAAGATCGATTTCGGTCCCGCTCGGATGTGTTGGGGAGGCATTTGCCGGGCTATCGTGGAGCCTGGGTTAGCACCGCCAACGGCTTCCAACTAGAGTTGGATATTCCATTGCCCCATCTAGGGTCGGTTTTGGGGGTCGCTTTTGTGGATGTAGAAAGCGTTAATGGTCCCCGATTAAACTCCACCGGCACAATGCACTATGAGTTGATGGCCCAGTTACACCGTAATCCCGCTGATCTGCCATCGAGCGTTCCGACTCTGTACTACTCCCCTGAGAATGCGGCCAATCCCATTACTCCCTGGGTGACGCCAGGGGTTCGAGCCCGGTTGTTTGATCGGCAAGGCTTCTTGATCGCCGATGTCAATGCTTTGTATGAAAAATCTCCTCTTCAGAAAGAATTGGACCCGGCAAAGGGATCGTTCTTTAACGCAGTTTTGTTTCGGCTGTTTGCCTACTTTGTTGCAGGTGATAGTAAGCTTGACGTTGAACCTATCGTTCTAAACGATGATTTGCATCTGAAGCCCGACACTATCGCCGCTGTGGGCGCCAAGGGTCTGCCCACAGCTCGCTACACCACGACTGAGCGGGATCGGGTACTAGGCTCACTAGTGGCTATTGGCGGTGAAACCCCAAATGGGTATCTGCTGTTTGAGTCGAATGAGGAATTGGCAGCGTCTTATGCGAGTAGCCGATTGGCCCGGTTGTTTAGCTTACTAACCTTGGTGAGCATTCTCGCTGGTGGTGTGCTCTTTGTGTACGCTACGATGTTGTCATTGCGAATCAGAAAATTATCCAAACAAGCATCCCTGGCGGTAGCGGACGACGGACGTGTCACTGGTTTGCCAGGTAGTAAAGCTCGCGATGAAATAGGTGATTTGTCACGTAATTTGTCTGCTCTACTGGCGCGATCAGCCAACTACACACAATATCTGGAAGCATTATCCAGTCGATTGTCACACGAATTACGCACGCCGTTATCGGTCGTTAAAACATCTATCGAAAACATGGATCGCGACCGACTGGACAGCGATTCCAAAGAACTATTAGATCGAGCGAGTGGTGGGGCCGATCAATTGGGTGCCATTATCCGAGCCTTGGTTGAATCCACTCGTCTAGAGCAAACCGTACAAAATACCGCGATGGTGGAGATGGCACTTGATCAGTGGTTACGAGGTTCAGAGGCACGTTATACACAAGTGTATCCTCACATGGATTTTGGTCTTGCGGTATTCAACGATAGCAATCAATTGCGGGATCAGCCGTTGCCGAGTGTGCCACTGGTCGCTTCGCCGGAGCTGCTCAGCCAGGCGTTTGACAAGTTGGTCGATAACGCCGTTGAATTTAGTACCCAGAAAGAGATCACGCTAGTGATGGCGTTGGACGGGGTTGGGCAGGAAAGAACGAAACAGCGAAAAGTGACACTTGCGGTGATGAATGCGGGGCCGGTTATTCCGCCGGAAACTCTCACTAAGTTGTTTGATCCGATGTTCTCTTCTCGCAAACCAGGTGGAGACCGCTTGCACCTGGGTCTGGGGCTTTATATTGTCAGAATGATTGCCGAGGCGCACGGTGGAAAGCCGATTGCTAAGAATCTTGAAGAGTCCGTGTTGATTGGGTTTACGCTGCCTTATGATGAAAAATAAAAACGCCAATGTGGTTAATTTGTCTTTACACTAGCGCATTGCATTAGCTAGTAACTGTGATATTTGAACCATGACCAGTGCAGCACAGTCAGTGATTGAAATACGTGGTCTCACGAAAACCTATGACAATGGTCATCAGGCCTTAAAAGGTATTGACCTGGACATACGGGAAGGGGAGATTTTGGCATTGCTTGGGCCTAACGGTGCAGGTAAGACCACATTGATTTCCGTGATCTGCGGGCTCGTAAATAGTAGTGGGGGCGCTGTAAAAGTGCACGGCTACGACACTGTCAAAGAGTATCGTAAAACTCGTGAACTCATCGGTCTCGTGCCACAAGAACTCACTCTAGGTGCGTTTGATTTGGTAAAAAATACGGTGAGTTACAGTCGTGGATTGTTTGGAAAACCGGATGATCCAGCGTTTATAGACAAACTCCTTGGTGATCTGAGTCTATCCGACAAACACCAATCCAGAGTCATGCAGCTCTCAGGAGGAATGAAGCGCCGAGTATTAATTGCCAAGGCGCTGTCGCACGAACCTCGAGTGCTGTTCCTAGATGAACCCACCGCTGGTGTCGATGTGGAGCTGCGCAAAGATATGTGGGCGTTGGTTGAGAAGCTTCGACAGGATGGTGTCACCATTATATTAACCACTCACTATATTGAAGAGGCCGAAGAAATTGCTGATCGAGTGGGCGTAATCAGTAATGGAGAGTTGCTACTTATCGACGATAAACAATCGCTGATGCAAAAGATGGGGAAAAAGCAACTCAGTATCGACTTGAAGAATCCGATCGACCAGATTCCCAGCAGTCTCAGCGAGTATTCTTTGGAGCTGCGGGATGATGGTAAGCAGTTGCTCTACACGTTTAATACCCGTGGCGAACGCACTGGTATCACATCGTTATTAGCAGCACTTAGTGAAGCGGGTATGTCGATTAAAGATTTGAATACCTCCGAAAGCTCATTGGAAGAAATATTCGTTGACCTGGTGAATAGCGAAACATGAACGTATTAGCTGTCAAAGCTATCTATAAAAATGAAATGCGGCGAACGTTTAATACGCTTGCTCAGAGTATTGCTTCTCCGGTCATTTCCACGGTGCTCTATTTCGTGGTATTTGGTTCTGCCATTGGCTCCAGAATCGAAAGTGTGGAAGGCGTATCGTACGGTGCGTTTATCGTGCCTGGTCTGATGATGTTGTCCTTGTTAACACAGAGCATCTCGAATGCCTCTTTTGGTATCTTCTTTCCTAAATTCACCGGAACTATCTATGAGGTGATGTCGGCCCCCATTTCATACTTTGAGATAATTCTTGGCTTTGTGGGGGCAGCGGCCACCAAGTCGTTCATTATCGGTACGATAATACTCATCACCGCGAATTTTTTTGTCGATTTGCACATTGCACATCCAATTTGGATGGTAACTTTTTTGGTACTCACCTGTATTTCATTTAGCCTATTCGGATTTATTATTGGTTTGTGGGCGGATAACTTTGAAAAGTTACAACTCATTCCATTGTTGGTGATTACACCTTTGGTGTTTCTAGGTGGAACCTTCTATTCCATAGATATGCTACCGCCTTTGTGGCAGAAAGTTTCGTTGTTTAACCCGGTGCTCTATTTAATCAGTGGGTTTCGGTGGAGTTTTTTCGAGGTTGCAGATGTCAATATGGCCGTGAGTGTGGGCATCGTACTGTTGTTTTTGTTCATATGTATGGGCACAGTGTGGTGGATGTTTAAAACGGGTTACAAGCTTAAAGAATAAATACTGGCCCACTTGGCTACGGATGAGATGGGGGCCAGTAAACGCTTAAGTTTCCACGGTTTTTGCCTTCATTATCTTCGCAAAGATCGCGCGGTTGTGTGATTCGATATAGATCGCCATATGATCGTCCAACCGATCCATCAACTTAGACAAGTTCCAAGAGAGCCTTGATAATCTGCTCATCTTGTCCCGAAACATCGCCAACGTATGGTTGATGCTGAACAGTGGATCACGCCCAATCTTCTTTAATTCCCCTTGGCCGGTGACCGACCCTTTCAAGCCCTT
>JAHQVR010000343.1 GCA_019634245.1 Gammaproteobacteria bacterium | reverse complement strand
ACTTACAAGTGCTGTTTTTATAATAAGAATCTCTAGAACCATAGCGAAGTATCTATGGTTGTTGGTTGATTAACAATAAGGTTGTACATAGCCCAATCACCTTGTTAGTAACGGGATTACATTTTTCGTTAACGAGCTTAACTCTTAAATCACTTACCCCTTTAGTTTATTAGTGATCGGTTTCTGGTGATATACAGGCATGAAATTTGTTGTTAGAGATTAGTTCTCAAGTATTGTTTGTGCCTACCCCGAGTTGCGATTTTGTTTCCTATAGAAAAAATTTGTCGATCAATACTATGGCCATCAGTGTGCCTGGTTCTTATATTAGGAATCACTCCTGTTTTAAATGCAGAACGGTACACGCCTCCAGCTCTGTGTACTGCTACGAGCGACACATCTTATGAGAGTCTGGTTATTCCGTTGCCCATTGAGGATGGTGATGAATTCGCCAGTGGTGTTACTCCCAATCTCGATGTATCTGTAGTCACTACTGCACCAGTAACCACAAGCCCGAATCTGAGCCTAAGTGGAGAAGCAGATGGCTCCAGTAAAGCCATTGGCACTAGCTTTAAAAATGTGGTGGATGCAGACCTTGGTACTTATTGGTCGCCTATCGGCAGCACGGGTCGCATTTCGGTTAAGTGGATACCCGTTGCTGAAACCATTAATACGGTCATTATTACAGAGGCTGCGGGTTTCGTTGGCAATATTGGCGCGTGGAGATTGGTGAATCATGACAATGGAGACTTGCTGGCAGCAGGTGTTGGCGCAGGTCAAATTAATTTCAATGCCGTGACCTTGAATAAGGTTAACTTCATTATTGATAGCTCCAGCGGAACACCCGCGGTTGCAGAATATGAAACATTTTATGAGACAGTGGCTGGAAGAGTGGATAACCCGTCTGGAGATCTTGAGAATGTCTTGGTATTTTTAGATACAGATCGGGATGGCACTGGTGAGTTACTTGGAGCTGGCTTTTGTAATAATGACGCGACTCAGGATCCGACCGGATGTACTGCTAATTTCGATGCAAGTCTGCCCACGGTTACCGAAGATACGAGCTTCCGTGGCCGATTTATGTTGAGTTATAACGACAGTGATCCTGGCGACAGTTGCGGTGACAACGGCTATGGTGATTCGTCGGATTTTACCATTGTGATGGATGTACAGGAGCTGATTACGGTAACTGATGTGTCTGCAAATGAGGATGATGGGTTAATAACAGTGACTGCGACCCTTTCGCACAATGTCAGAGATGGCAGTGGTTTGGTTCCCTTTGACGTTGACTATACAGTGAGTGATGGAACCGCCACTGTCGCCGACAATGATTATCTTCCAATTTCAGGAACATTAAACTTCACCGGCGCTCAAGGTGACACTGAGACATTTACGATTGAACCGGTCGTGGATACCACATTCGAAGGTGATGAGTATGTCACTGTTTCGTTTACAGGTACCAATAACAGCTCACATGGTATCGATATAAGCGATACAGCCCAAATTACCTTTCTGGAAGATGATGATATAGAACTGATTATGACTAAGTCTGTCGATGACTTTAACCCAAATATTGGTCAGACCATCGTGTTTACGCTGCGAGTAGAAAATTCGGGCTCAGGCGATGCAACCAATGTGAGTGTCGAAGATATTTTGCCGCTCGGATTTGGAAGCGTAGCGGCGGTCTCCTCCCCGGTGGGAACGTCTTTCATTGTCTCGGGAAATTCGGTTAACTGGACCGGGTTGAATATCCCGGCGGGTGGTTTTCTCGAAGCGACCTTGTCGGCAATTGTTCAGTCGCCTTAGTCTTATTGTCTTAGGCAACACCCTAGCGTGTCGTATGTGAGGATCGATTGATCCAGCCCACTTCGTACTTGAATCTCATTGCGTCGCTGAGACGAATATTTGTCAGTGAGATGCCCTTAAGAATCATCTTGAATGTATTCAGTATCGCTTAACTACGCACTGTAGTTGTAGCGCATTGAAAATACGCGTTATCGCGAAATGTAATAGGTGGTGCGATTTCTCTGGATAGCGAAGCGGTAAGGCGGGAGCTAGCAGCCGGTGGTCAGATTATTCAGATTGATTTACTTCGCTAACAGAAATTATCCTTGATAATACAGTTAGCATGCTTATAATTATGAAGCTATCAAGTTATGGTGTGAAGTTTCAGGTGCACATATGGCCATAGATTACGAACGTCTGATGTCTCGTCGGTTTCCGTCGATAGAACATCACTACACGAGTAAAGATTGCATTTTGTATGCACTTGGACTGGGTATTGGTGAGAATCCTACTGATGCTAGTCACTTGCGAGTACTGTACGAGCGTGCTGCGAATTTCGCTGCATTACCCTCAATGGTGAATGTGCTGGCATACCCTGGATTCTGGGCGATGGAGCCGGATACAGGGCTTACTTGGCAAAAGATTCTGCACGGTGAGCAGAGTCTTACCTTGCACGCACCGTTGCCTGTTGAGGGTACGGTCGTCGGTAATATGAAAGTGACCGGTATTGTTGATAAAGGCGTTAACAAAGGGGCTCTGATTTACTCGGAGCGGGAAATTACCGACAAGAGCTCTGGCAGCCATATCGCAACAATCACCAGTACCAGCTTTGCTCTCGGCGATGGTGGATTCGGCGGACCAGACACTGCGGTGAAACCAGCACACCCGCTGCCCGATCGAGAGCCAGATCTATTCCACGACTTTAAAACATCAACGCGTAATGCGCTTATCTATAGATTAAGTGGCGACCTTAATCCCTTGCATGCCGATCCCAGTGTGGCAGAAGAGGCCGGATTCGATCAACCTATTCTGCATGGCCTTTGTTCTCTGGGTGTCTCGTCCTGGGCTATTACAGCGGCGCTTCGAAACGGGAATGTATCGGACCTTAAACACTTGCAGTTACGTTTTTCCGCGCCGGTTTATCCTGGCGAAACTATTCGAACAGAAATTTGGGAAGACGGTGAGCAGGTTAGTTTTCGTGCACGGGTTGTGGAACGAGATGTGGTGGTTCTGAATAACGGGCTTGCGACATTGCATAAGGATACACAATGACGCAACGGCCACTACCGAGGATTAACCCAGAAACACAATTTTATTGGGATGGGGCAAAGCTCGGTAAATTATTGCTACCTAAATGCCGTGATTGCCAGCAGGTTATTTTCCCACCTCGGCCGTTTTGCCCGAAATGCGGTAATCAAGAACTAACGATTATTGAGGCTTCAGGTAAAGCGCGCCTCTATTCCTATGTCATCAATCATTTACCAGAACCTGGGTACGAGCCACCCTATGTCGTTGCTGTGGTGATGCTGGAAGAAGGTGTAACGATGGTTAGCAATCTTCTCGACTGCCCGGCTGACCCAAAGGTGCTGGAACTTGATATGCCACTTGAACTCACGTTTGAAATTCGTGGTGAGTTTTCGATACCGCAATTCAGACCTGCATACACGGAATCGTTAGATGAGAACTCCTAGTGGCTGATGCTTCTATAGCGATTGTTGGTGCTGCTGAAAGTACTGATATGGGCAAGGTGCCCAATCTGAGTCAAACGGGCCTACATGCCGATGCCGCACTCAATGCGTTGAATGATTGCGGATTGACTCTGTCCGATGTTGATGGCGTTGCCACCGGTGGGCATGATGTGTGTGAAATTATTCAATATCTGGGCATAACACCCACCTGGTACGACGGAACATCGGTGGGGGGTTGTTCATTTATTACGTTGGTACGTCATGCGGCATCAGCCATTGAATCGGGGCTCTGTAGCACTGTCCTCATTACCCACGGCGAAAGCGGGCGATCGAACCACCGCACACACCGCCCCATTTTCCCTTCAATGCAGCAGCAGGAATATGAAGCCATTTACGGTGCCATGTTTCCGCCGACTCGATTCACCCTGCCCGTTATGCGCAAAATGAAAGAGCAGGGGTTAACAGAAGAGCAGCTGGCGATGGTGGCCGTGGTGCAGCGGGAGTGGGCTGGATTGCATCCGCGTGCCACCGCACGTGAACCCATCACCGTTGATGATGTATTGAGTTCGAAAATGATTGCATACCCCTTTCGCAAACTCATGTGTTGTTTGGTGAGCGATGGTGGCGGGGCATTGATTTTAACCAGGGCTGATCGAGCAAGTGATTTTCTCACAAAGCCTGTATATCTACGCGGAAAAGGTGGCGAGAGCGCAGAAGGTCCTATGGTTTCGCAAATGGATAGTTTTCTATCGTCTAAAGCGTTTCGTTTATCTGGTGAAGCCGCTTTTGATAGTGCGGGTATCAGCCACAGTGATGTAGACCATCTAATGATTTACGATGCATTTGCGCATTTGCCAATTTATGGTTTGGAAGATCTTGGCTTTGTAAAGCCTGGAGAGGCCGGTGCATATATCGCAGAGGGCAATACACGCCCAGGTGCGAGTTTGCCCTTGAATACCAATGGAGGGGGCTTGTCGTACATGCACTCAGGTATGTATGGAATGTATGCACTTCAAGAAGGTGTTCGACAAATTCGGGGTAATTCACCAGCACAAGTTCCAGATGCCAATATCTCCGTAGTACATGGTGTTGGCGGGATGTTCTCAGCCGCTGCAACCGTAGTGCTAAGCGGCGAGCGGAAATGGTAGGTTCTTAATACTATTCAAAACTAAATAACGGTTTTTCTTTATTCTTAAATCGTGTGATTGCCTCTATATAGTAGTCACTTGTCATGCAGGTGGCTTGTGCCTGTGCTTCCATGGTTAGAAGTGCATCGCTGTCCAACTCCATTGAACGGGAAGACAATTGTTTGGTTAGAGAGAACGCCAGAGGTGATACATTACACATCGATTGCGCCATGTTCATAGCGCGTTCATGTAGTTTATCTGCAGGGTGTAATTCCATGCATAAGCCTAAATTCAACGCCTCTGTTGCTTTTACTACTCGACCGGTATAAAACAGCTCACGCGCTCGTTGCAGGCCGACTATGCGCGGTAAAGACCATAGCAAATTGCCATCGGGTATAACCCCTACTTTACAAAAAGACGCTGAGAAACTGGCCTCGTTTGATGCCAGAACGATATCGCCTGTGAGCGCTATGCCAAGCCCTGCTCCGTAGGCGGGTCCATCGACAGCAACAATAACGGGAATAGGTAGATCGCGAATAATTTTCATCCATTGGTGCAGGTGCTGCATTCGTTCATGTAAGTCTTCGAAACTAGCGCCCATGCCTGTCGTGTGGCGTTCGAGCATCGCCTTAAGATCACCTCCGGCGCAAAAGACACCTTCGGAGCCGGTAATGACCAAAGCCTTAATGTCGCTATTGCCTACGATATTGTTGGCAGCGTTACTTAATCCGGCTCGCATGTTATCCGACAAAGCGTTTCGCGAAGCTGGCTCTTTCATAGTGAGCAGAGCAACGTTGTCATGCAGGCTTAATTCCACTGCGTCAGTCATATCCTTCCTCCAGAACAAATGCTTTTATGGCCGGTTTATCGACCTTATTTGTGGCTGCCAGCGGTAGCGATCCAGGCCAGAATTTTATTCGCTTAGGTGCCTTGTAGTGCGCTATTTTTTCGCGGCAAAAGTCAATCAACTCTTGTTCTGTCGCAGTTTTATTTTGCTTTAACGTGACCGCTGCGAACACCATTTCACCCCATTTCTTATGTGGCAGCCCCATCACCGTTGCAACCGCGACTGCTGGGTGCTCTGTTAAACAACTTTCGGTTTCAAGCGGGTAGACGTTTTCGCCACCGGTGATAATCATTTCTTTGGTTCTGCCGATCAGGTGTAAATATCCGTCTTTGTCCAAATAGCCGGCATCTCCGGTATGGTAAAAGCCGCCGCGCATCGCTTCGGCGGTAACTTGAGGCTGATTCCAGTAACCATTCATGATTTGTGGGCCGCGAACGATTACCTCACCGCTTTGACCGTTTGGTACTGACTTATCGTTCTCATCAACAATTCGCAAATCGCAGTACCGTACAGGTTTACCGTTGGAACCGAGCTTTGGAAATTCACCATTGACCGGTGTATGATCTAGCGGTGTTAGTACAGCTAAACACGGCGAAGCTTCGGTCATTCCATAGCCTTGGCAAAAAGTGGCGCCTGGAAATTTGTCGATAACACGTTTCATTAAAGCGGCGGTCATTGGAGCTGAGCCGTAAGTTAAGCACCGCAGAGATGAAAAGTCGAATTCATGAAAGCGGGGATGATCAATGATCATTTGGAACATGGTGGGCACCAACGTTGTGGCTGTGACAGATTGAGATTCGATTATCTTCATCATATTCTCAACATCAAACTTTGGCTGTATAACCATGGTTGTTCCGTACAACACGGCTGTAAATATTCGACTGCCCGTTCCAAGATGGAACAGTGGGCCAGCCAGTAGCATAATATCGCTGGACTGGTACTGATACAATTGTCCTGTGCCTTTGGCATTGGCGAACATATTGCCATGCGATAGCATTACCCCTTTAGGTTTGCCGGTGGTGCCTGAGGTATAAAAGATAGACATTGTTTCATCCGATGCTGAACTCAACGAGTCAAATGAATCATCCGCTACAACACCTGCATCTGTGATCAGTTGTTCATAATGTATTGCATCAAAATCGGGTTCAGCTTGTTGTATATCTGCATAGACAATCAGCAGGGATGCATCGCAACGATTTTTGAGTGTGATTGCTTGCGTTGCGAAGTGGCGATCTACATATAACAGGCGTGGCGTACAATCTTGGATGATCTCAGTTAATTCGTTTTCTGACAGCCGATAATTCAGAGGGACTGAAATTGCACCGATGAGAGATGGTGCGAAATACATCTCTACCATCCAGTGTGAGTTCATTCCAAGATAGGCAATTCGGTCGCCGGGTTTTACACCTTGTTCCAGCAGTGCCGCAGCCATTTGGTGAATGCGCGCGTTGAATTCTGACCAACTATATTCAATACCTTCGCAGTGCGTAGCGATTTTGTCTGGGGTTTGAAACGCATGCTTTCTTATGAAATCAGGTTGTCGAATCATCTATTGCTACCTAAAATAGATCGGCCGATAATCTCGCGCATAATTTCTCCCGTACCACCGGCAATACGGCCGACACGTGCATCGGCCCAGGCGCGTGCAATCGGGTATTCCCACATATAACCGTATCCGCCAAATAATTGCAGTAGTTCATCCAGACATTGACACAGTGTTTCAGAGGTGAGCATCTTGCCCATTGCAGCATCGACGCTGTCAAGCTCACCTGTGCTATGCAATTCAAGGCATTTATCGGTAAACACACGCATCAATACAGACTGTGCTTTTACTTCTGCGAGTTTAAACCGGGTGTTTTGAAAATCAGCAATGGTCCCGCCAAATGCTTTTCGGTCTGTGACGTGCTCAATTGTCCATGCTAATGCGGCCTCCAATGTAGAGGCTGCACGCACGCATTGCAGTAATCGTTCTTGAGGGAGTTGTTCCATCATCTGATAAAACCCCCGTCCTTCAGTACCCAGCAAATTACCAACTGGTACGCGCACATCGTCAAAAAACAATTCGGCAGTGTCTTGCGCTTTCCATCCGATTTTTTCGAGCAGTCGATTTCCTTTTGAAAATCCATCGGCTGTTGCCGGCACTAGAATAAGTGAAATACCTTTAGCACCAAGTGAAGAATCTGTTTTACAGGCTAGAACAACCACATCACAATTACCGCCATTGGTTATAAAGACCTTCTGACCGTTGATAACATATTCGTCACCGTCTCGAACCGCCGTTGTCTTTATGCCTTGCACATCCGATCCTGCTGTGGGTTCAGTCATACCAAGTGAACCTATGATCTCACCGCGGGCCATTTGAGGCAGCCACTCGTGTTTTAGTTCTTCAGAACCGTAGTGCAACAAATAAGGTGCAACAATATCTGAGTGCAAACTAAAGCCCGGTCCCATTGCGCCTACGCGCGCTAGCTCTTCCAGTACAATCATGGAGTACATAAAGTCAGCGCCGGCTCCGCCATATTCTTCGGGCATCGCAACGCAGAGCAGGCCATGTTCCCCTGCTTTTAACCAGGCATCGCGACTGACAAACCCGTCTTTTTCCCATTGATGGTGATGCGGCGTGATTTCAGAATCGACGAATCGCCTGACTTGTTCGCGAAACAATTCGTGTGCCTCACCAAAAACGTTGCGTGTGATCATTGAACTGGCTCCTGAAGGACTAAACGGGCCTTACAATGTGCCCGAGCTTTTATTTTAGTTAATTTTGAGTATAATTAGCTAGCAAATAATAATCATGTTAATTATTTACAGCCGACGATTTCTTTGGAGGATTGCAATGCTCGATGGCAAAGTAGCACTCATAACAGGTGCTGGGCGCGGTATTGGCCGTGATATCGCACTTTCTATGGCCGATCAGGGCGCTAAGGTTATCGTTAATGATTTGGGCTCCGGCGCTGATGGAGATGGTGAAGATGCTGCTCCCGCGAGCCAGGTTGTAGCAGAAATTAATGCGGCTGGTGGTGCTGCGGTGGCCAATTTTGGCAGCGTGTCGGACAGAAACGATGCTAATTCGATGATTGAGCAGGCGCTGGACGAATTTGGGGCGATCGATGTCATTGTCAATAACGCTGGCATTCTGCGTGATGCCATATTCCATAAAATGACCGAACAGGAGTGGGATACAGTCATCGATGTGCATCTGACTGGTAGTTTTAACACCGCCCATGCGGCTGCCGGACACTTTAGAAAACAAGAGTCTGGTTGTTTTATTAATTTTACGTCAACCTCAGGGTTGATCGGAAATTTTGGGCAAGCCAACTATTCGGCAGCAAAGATGGGTATCGTGGGTTTATCAAAGTCGCTGGCTTTAGATATGGCCCGATTTAATGTGCGTTCTAATTGCATCGCTCCATTTGCCTGGTCGCGGTTAATTGGTTCGATACCCATCACTAATGAGGCAGAGAAAGCTCGGGTGGAACGTATAAAAGAAATGACGCCTGCTAAAATTGCACCCTTATGTGTTGCATTAGCAGCGCCGGATTGCGATGTATCGGGGCAAATCTTTTGCGTCCGAAATAATGAGATATTTTTGATGAGCCAACCGCGTCCGATCCGATCAGTTCATCGTGGTGAGGGTTGGACTCCTGAAACAATACGCGATCAAGCACTGCCTTCTCTTAAGGCAAGCTTTTATGATCTTGACCGCTCCAGCGATATATTCACTTGGGATCCTGTATGAGTACCAATGGTGCGTTAAAACTAGCAAAATCTAACAAAGATTCAAAAGCTAGGCAGTCTTCTCTGATAGCAAATAAACATCCGATCTTTCAAGACTTGGCACGTTTTAGAGGTATTATTTTCGATGCCAAATTAAAACCGAACGACATCACCATGAGCCAGGGTTGGGTGTTAGTGCATTTATGGCGTGAAGATGGATTGCGGCAATCAGAATTGGCTAGTCGAATGGATATCGCTACTGTTACCACCTCAAAACTGATCGATAAATTGGAAGCAAGAGGGTATGTGGAGCGCATCACCGATGTGGATGATCGGCGTTCAAATCGGGTCTATGCATCCGAAAAGGGCATCGCACTTGTTAAGACAATGACAAAAATTGTATACGAGGTTGACGATATTGCTAACGAGGGCATATCCGAAGACGAGCTCGCAATAACGTTAAATGTGCTGGACAAAATGCGACGTAATCTGAAATCGCATATTACGAAAAAATAGTTTTGGAGTGGCAGCGTCATTGATCTCACACTCTATGTCTAACGATGCACAATGCGCAGCGCCACTAGAAGGCACGCGAATAATTGAATTTGCTGGCATAGGCCCTGGTCCGTTTGCCTGCATGATGTTGGCAGATATGGGTGCTGAGATAATCCGGATTGATCGACCCGTGAGCGACGCTAATTCAGAATCCAACAATGCACAGGATTTTATGCTGCGTGGTAGAAAGTCCGTCGCACTTGATTTAAAAAAGCCGGCTGCGATTGAAATAGCGTTGACGTTAATTGAACAGGCGGATGGTGTGGTTGAGGGCTATCGACCGGGAGTCATGGAGCGCTTGGGCCTAGGGCCAGACATATGCCTCAATAAAAACCCTAAACTCGTTTACGGCCGCATGACTGGCTGGGGGCAACACGGTCCCCTAGCAAAGGCAGCGGGTCATGATCTTAACTACATTGCGCTTTCTGGTGCGTTATGGGCGAGTGGCCACAAAGATCAAACACCAACGTTTTCAATGAATCTGTTAGGTGATTTTGGAGGTGGTGCGATGTATTTGGCGTACGGCATGGTGTGTGGTTTGTTGAAAGCACACAGTACCGGTTATGGCGATGTCGTCGATGCGTCTATCGTCGATGGAACATCCAATCTTATGACATTTATACATGCGCGCAGAGCGATGGGTGAATGGCAAGATGAAAGAGAATCGAACTTACTCGATGGAGGCGCCCCGTGGTATGCGGTTTATCAATGTGCTGATGATCACTGGGTAACTATTGCCGCGCTTGAGCCACAGTTTTGGACCTGCCTTCTTGAACAATTACAATTAAAGGACGAAATCCTTGTTAATCGCGACGATCGTTCCAATTGGCCTGCAATCCGTGATCGATTGGCATCGCTTTTTAAGAGTGAGTCTCGACAATATTGGGTCGATCTTT
>JAHQVR010000342.1 GCA_019634245.1 Gammaproteobacteria bacterium | reverse complement strand
GGTTGGATTGCGCTTGTGGTGAACATTCCCGACTTTTCACCTCGGTGTTGGCCCCATACCGGTATCGCTTTCCTATGAACTCGCTGGTCCAGGAATTTAAATATCGTCAGCGCTTCTATTTGGGACGGGTTTTAGGTCAATTGCTAGCAAGTGCGGCCATCGAGCAATCGGTGCCGCGGCCTGAGGTATTGCTTCCGGTACCCATGCCGGAGGATCGATTTAAGGATCGTGGCTTCAATTCGGCGCAGATAATCGCCGACGTGGTTGCACGAGAATTGGCATTACCGATCGAGTCGCACTGGGCTACCCGGCTTGAGAATACTGTTGCGCTGGCCGGTATGTCACGCGAACGCCGGCAGATGTCCATCCGTGGGGCATTTGGCGTGTCTGATCGAGTCTACGGACGCCATGTCGGTATTGTGGATGATGTGTTGACGACTGGTGCGACATCCTCTGAGCTGGCTAGGGAGTGTTTTGATACAGGTGCCCGAGCCGTGAGTGTCTGGGTGGTCGCAAGAACCGCGTCCAACTAGTGGGTCATAGGCGTTTATTCTGCAGCGAACACCATGCGCTGTACGGCTGCAGGTAGCTCATGAGTCAGTGATACCTGTAAGGCGGCTGAAATCTCTTCAAGCTCTTTTGCCTGCGTTAGACGCTGTTGATGGTAGTGCGACAGTGAGTGTTGTACGGATTCATCAATAGCGTCAAAGCCGCGGTCCAACCCGGCGGAAAGTCCTTTGGCTGCGGCGGTTGCTTTGGAGGGTTTGAGCTGTCTGTGCAAAACGTACGGCACCAACCAGGCAAGCAGTACTAAGAGAGCTGTGTGAATCGCAAAATTTCCCCCCAGATAAGCTCCTGCATTGCCGCCACTAGTTTGGAATACGGTGATCAAGCGATACGCCGCCCAAGTCATCATTGCCACAGGCAGCATCCAGCTGGCCCACCCGGTGAGACGATAAAGGCCGCGCTGCACAACGGTACCCGGATTTGCCAATGACTGTTGCAGGCTATGTTGTGTTGACTCTGTCAGTTGCTGCCGATGCTGTTCCAATTGTGCATCGAGGGCTTTTTTTAACGGGGTGGTTGGTAGCCCGTGTTGATGGGCCGACTGAATCAACTGCTCGACCGAACTCGTGATGTCGGTGACTAAGGCATCATCGATCAGTGGTGGAGCCTCATCTTTTTGGGTGTGCTCACCCTTGGGTTTCTGACGGCGCATTAGTGATGACAACAAACCAGTTTCTGTGTCTTGATGTTGCGCGGCGATGGGGTGGATTTTCCATTGATGTAAGTCGGTGAGCTTGGTGCGTTGGCTTTTGAACAGCGCTCGCCATTCGCACTGGAGCCAGTTCGGGTCGGCATCACTGCCGAGTTCGACTTGCCAGTCACGGACGATATCTCTGAACAGCCTGGCGCGCTGAATGACGCCACGTTCTTCAAGTCGAGCCACCATTTGTTGATCTGCCAGGCTCAGAATATGGCTCTTGAGTGCCTCAAACTGGTCCTCAGTTTGGTTTGTCTCAGTGTCGCTGCGGGGACGGCTGTCGGTACAAAAGATCAGTGGATCGGCCAGACCTGCCTCTATGAGTTGCTGTGTGAAGTCGGCGAGTTGCCTCGGATCACCTTTGTCCCAGTGATTGATCACAAATGCCCACGCGTGCCGAGAACCGTGTTCCAGTAACAGTCGCCATCCGCGATCGTCTCGATAGCGTTCAGGGCTGACCACGTACACCACGACATCGATATAGGGTAGCCACTGCGACACCATGTCTTGATGAGTGATCTCGACACTGTCAAAATCCGGCATATCCACCCAGAGTAAGGACTCGAACTCCGCTTTGGAATGGGAGGCTGTGTTCAAATGTTCCAGCGGAAAGCCATCAGGGAGCGCAGCGAGTTTGGTATGTTCGTGCTTGTATGCGGTGATAGCTTTCGACGTGGGTCTGATCGCACTGCTGGTGGCAATCATTTCTCCTGCCAGGCGGTTCAGCAGGCTGCTTTTACCTACGCCCGTTCCCCCGAAGAAGCTCACCACCAGTGGCCTGTCAGAGTGCTCAAACAGAGAGCCAGGTGTTGCCGATGTGTGGGCCTTGAGCTTAAGCGCAGAACTCTGCTTGAGCCAGCCGTTCGCCACCGCGGAGGAAGACCAACGGTCGAGCTGTTGGTGTGAGTGTTCGAGTGTGGGTGTCATGCGCAAAATAGGTCGGCACAAAGAACCAGATCAGTTACCCTAGACCCTAACATACAACCGGAGAGATTCACGATGCTAAAAGTAGGCGACCGATTACCTGATGCCACCTTGAAACAAATGACCGACGATGGACCGATTGATGTAGATATCAATGAATATTGTGCGGGTAAGAAGGTTGTGATTTTTGCGCTACCAGGTGCCTTTACACCCACTTGCTCAGAGACGCATGTGCCAGGCTATGTGCAGCATGCCGAAGCTATCAGGAGTAAAGGTATTGATGCCATTGCTTGTATTTCTACCGCCGATTTTTTTGTTATGGGTGCATGGGCAAAAAGTATGAATGTCGGCGATGCCGTTGATATGCTCGCTGATGGAAATCAGGCATTCACGAGTGCAGCGGGAATGGGGATAGATTTATCCGGGGCTGGCCTTGGAAATCGCTCCAATCGCTACGTGATGACCGTCGAGAACGGAGTGATCACACGGTTGATGGTTGAACCAAACGCCGGTGTGGCCGATGTCAGTAGTGCTGAATCTTTGTTAGCGGCACTCTAGCCAAGCGGCAGGCTTGTCAATCATCGAGGTGGGTTTGGGATAGCACTGTTAGCCATCCCAAACACACCCGGGTCATCCATTGATTCTGAAAGATGCAGTAGAGGCTGCTTGACGTGCCGGTCGAACAGGGTGATTTCTACCAGTTCGTGCTGTTGCTCTTTCAGCTCTTTTTTAACACCATCCATATACTTACCCAACACACTCTCGGTGAGTAAGGTAGTTACCGATAGCATCGCAGGCGCAATAACCAAATCGGCGGCAGCCAAACCCCCAGATTTTACCGCTAGAACCACAGCAGCTGCATCTGTCGTGGCACGAGTGGCTCGCAACGTATTTAACAATGCGGGTTGATCTTTGAGCTTTAAGTACAATCGCTCGGCTGCCTCCTCTATACGCGGTTCAAAGTCGTGTTGATAGTGCTCGATTTGTTGCGCGAAGCGTGATTCTATACTTGGCTGTTGTGTGTTGAGAGCGCCATTGAGCGCCTGCCACCAATGCGTGGCGGGACCACCTTCATTGACTTGTTGAATTACCTGAGAGTTCAAAGTGATAAGTGCCTGGGTACTCACCTGTATAAGCATATCCTTTTCGTAGTCAACATCTTTGTGTGTGCCCGTTGGATTGAATGCTTGCTTACCCATTCCGAGTAACTTTCGTGCTGGCCAAGTAACCAGAGAACGAGTTTTTGCCAGCCCTTTTGCAAGGCCTGGAATTTCCAGTAGTGTGAGTAGCTCGGCAAGGGCTTTATTAAAGGTTTCATACTTTTGTGGGTTTTCTAGATACCTCTGATCATAGTCATCCATGGCGATGGAAAGCACTTCGCTCACTTGTTCAGTCCAAAGCTGCCAAGCACTGTTTTCTTCTAGAACTGGGCTGAGCCACTGATTCCAATGAACCTTAATAAACTGCTGGGTTGATTCGGCCCGTTGTGATCGATCAGACTGCCTGAGCAAGTGTTTGACAGCCAAGCTCAGTGCTGTGTGCGTGGCATCAGGAATTGAAATGGTGTTATCTGATACAGAACGGTTCACTCGGTTAGTGCTATCCGAACTATTGGGTGAGCTGGCAATGTATGGGATTACTAATAGCTCAGGTGCTTCCTTAGAGAATGTGTCCAAATAACGCGTCTTGAAGGAATTTACCACGGCTGTTTCGTCATCAGGGTCGAGCTTGTTGATACAAACTAGGTGCGGTATGCGACATTCATTGAGCAGATGCAACATTTCCCAAACGGTTTTATCGCCGTATTTATCTTTACTGAGCATCACGATGACGACATCGGCTAATGCCGTGGTCTTCAGCACAGCACCTCGATAGCCTTGCGATTCTATGGAGTCAAAATCCGGCGTGTCCCAAACGACACAGTGATTGCAAACGGCAGCGGCTCCAGAGTCGACTGCCTCCAGCGTAAACACATTCAAATTTTCGGGTGTTAATGTGCCCGCTGCGGTGCGCGTTAAGGGAGACAGTACGGTCTCTAAGGGTTGTAGGCTATGTTCAGACCCGGCGCTGGCGAAACCCTGGGCATGAACGGTGTAACCGGCCAAGGCACTGATTCCGGCCGCAGCGGTATCCAACAACAGATTAACTAAGGTACTTTTTCCTGCTTGGGTCGGGCCCAAAACCACAATCTGTGGTGGATGATCTGGGTGTGATTGGGTGAGTGAGACTTTATCAAACAGCGCATCTGCCAATCTCAATGAGTTGTAATTCTCTGTGTATTCGCTGTGCCTTTGGATAGCCACGGCATAGCGTTCTAGTAATTGCGCAATGAAACCTTCCATGAATCAGTGCTCGTGCAGCAGGTAGTCGGTGCTCAAACCCAGAAATATGACCATTCCCAAATAATGGTTATTTAGAAACGCCCAGAAACACTTATCTGCGTCGCGATGACGGGTAACGTAGAGCTGAACAATAGCAATACCTAGTGCGATGGCTAATCCGAAAAAGTACAAAGCACCGCGTTCCGCTTGGATGCCCACCACCAACATAATGCCGAGCATGCACACTTGTGCGAAGGCAATCACCGCAAGATCGTAGTGGCCAAAAAAAATGGCGGTCGATTTCACGCCCACTTTTATGTCATCTTCCCGGTCGGCCATGGCATAGAAGGTGTCATAAGCGACGGCCCAAATGACAGCCGCGATGAACACTTGCCACCCCAACATTGGGACGGATCCGGTTTGTGCTGCGAACGCCATCGGAACCGCGATGGCAAACGCTGCGCCCAATACGATTTGTGGAAAATGGGTATAACGTTTCATGAACGGGTAAACCGAAGCTAAAAATAATGCGACGAAGGATAATAGTATGGTCAGTCCATTCGTTAGCAAGACGAGCAAAAAAGCGAGTAGCATGAGCACTGCAGCGAGTACAAGCGCTTCTGCAGCGCTGACTCGTCCACTGGTCAGTGGGCGGTCGCGCGTTCTTCGGATGTGTTTGTCGATGTCTCGGTCTGCAAAATCGTTAATCGCACAACCGGCCGAGCGGGTCAGCCACGTGCCGACGATGAAAATAGCCAGAATTTTCAAATCTGGCTTACCGCTGGAAGCTAACCAAAGTGCCCATAGCGTCGGCCACAGCAGCAAAAAAGCGCCAATGGGTCTGTTTAATCGAGTGAGCTTTATGTAGTCGGGCAGCTTGTGCTGAAGCCGAGGCCACACTTTGACTGGATCCACTACCGTTATACCTGTCCCACAATTCGTGCGTATAGTATCGCTCTTTAGCAATCTGAACGCATGATGAATTTCGAGGTCTCATTGAGCCTTGGGTGCTGGCAAATAACTGGGGTATGTTGATATGTCTTACGACTACGATCTGATCGCTATCGGTGGTGGAAGCGGCGGAATTGCCACTGTCAATCGAGCGGCCATGTATGGTGCTCGTGCCCTACTGATTGAGCAAGATGCGGTTCTGGGTGGAACCTGTGTCAACCGCGGCTGTGTACCGAAGAAGGTCAT
This sequence comes from Gammaproteobacteria bacterium, assembly GCA_019634245.1. The sequence continues at coordinate 17,975 of JAHQVR010000342.1, read as the reverse complement.
GTGGTACGGCGCCTCCATGCATCACTGGCTGCACGATGCAGCAAGTTATGGATTCGACATCGCTGTAAATGGTTTCGATTGGTCGCAGTTGGTCGAAAAGCGAGAAGCCTACATTCATAACATTAATAAAGCGTATGACAAATACTTAAATAAAAATGGCGCCGATGTACGCCTCGGCAAGGCCAAACTGGTCGATGCTCATACGGTCGCAATCGATGGTGATACGGTAACTGCTGAGCGCATTATTCTGGCGCCCGGGGGCGTACCGCGAATGCCAGAGATTCCCGGTAATGAGCATGCCATCACCTCGGATGGCTTCTTCGAGTTGCAACAACAACCCAAAAAAGCGTTGGTTATCGGCGCCGGTTACATTGCTGTGGAGCTAGCCGGTCTGCTGCAGGCGTTGGGTACTGATACCACCTTGGCGATTCGACACGAGCACTTTTTGCGCGGCTTTGATGACATGCTCTCCAGCGAATTAATGACAGCGATGGAAGCCAGTGGCGTGACGGTACAAAAAACGTTTCAAACTGCTCGCTTAGAAAAAGAGGGTGCATTGGTCAGTGCCGTGGGCGAAAACGGCGATATTCTCGCTGGGTTTGACACCATCATTATGGCCATTGGTCGGATCCCAAATACGCAGGGCTTAGGTTTAGAAACCGCTGGCGTGGAGCTGGATGAGCGAGGTTACATTCCCGTTGATACGTATCAGGAAACCAATGTACCCGGTGTCTTTGCGTTGGGTGATGTCACTGGACAGGCCGAACTCACACCGGTTGCGATCGCTGCTGGGCGGCGGTTGGCAGATCGTATTTACAACCACCAAACTGATCGGCACTTAAGCTACGAGAATATAGCCACTGTGGTCTTCAGCCACCCACCGATCGGCACAGTCGGGCTCTCTGAACAATCCGCTCGTGAACAATGGGGAGATGATGTGGCGGTATTTACCACGAGATTTACTCCTATGTACGCAGCGTTCACAGAGCATCGAACCCCTACTTCCATGAAATTGGTGGTGGTCGGTGAGGAACAAAAAGTAGTGGGGTGTCACATTATTGGGCTTGGCGCTGATGAAATGCTGCAGGGTTTTGCGGTGGCTATTCGAATGGGGGCGACTAAGCGTGACTTTGACGATACGGTGGCTATCCATCCAACCAGCAGCGAGGAGCTGGTCACTATGCGCTGACTTTGTGGATAGGCTCACACATATCTGGCGTTATTATCGAGAGCTATGTCAAGTTTTATGCCCTCTGGCCGTAGATATGGGGGAGCGGTTGGCATCTAACTCAGCTTAGACGGCTTATCCGTTCGCCTCTTCACAGTATCGGCTGTGAGCGTTTCGCTCACAGCCTTTTTTTTGTCCACGCACGAATTACTCCGATGCGTTACTCAACACTGTCGGGTTCTTGCCGATATCCGTATTGGATTAGCGGATAGGGGCATTCGCCAGATAATGCCCATGGGATTTAATGAGTAACGCAAAACAAAGACTGATTCAGATTAGGGTCGTCACCAACGATCAGCGAGCGTTCACTCTTATTGAGTTGTTGGTCACGATTGCGATAGCGACGATCATAATGGCTATAGCCGTGCCATCTATGACCTCGTTTCTCGGCAACAATCGGGTCGCCGCTACGACGAATACCTTAGTGCACTCGCTACAGACCGCCAGGGCAGAGGCGATAAAACGATCCTCTCCTGTCGGGCTTTGCACGACCAACACACCCACAGACCCCGCTGCGAGTTGTGACGCCGGCGCTGGGTATTCCTCTGGATGGATTGTCTATAGCGATGATGATCGTAATGGCAGTCGGACAGCCGGGGAGGCGATTATTCATTCTTCCGAAGCGGTTTCTCCTGCGTTCGCTTTCACGCCAACTCTACAGCTGAGTGATCAGGTGTACTTCAATGATTCTGGTGGTAGCGTCACTCCGGTGGGTTTGCCTATTTCAGGAAGTATCAATATTAGCTACGCCGGTGGCGAAGAAGTTCGTAATGTATTGGTGTCCGCCAACGGCCGGATTAGCACGGAAACTCCCTAACCATGACTAGAGTGAATCATCAAATTGAGCTATGCAGCTTGAGTCGACGATCCAGGCAATCGGGTCTGGGCATTATCGAGGTACTGATCGCGCTGGTTATAGTGTCGTTGGGTGTCTTGGGAATGGCTAGTTTGCAATTGACCGGCATGCAGCACAGTACCGGTGGCTTGAATCGATCCAAAGCTTTGCTGTACGCAGAAAACATGGCGGCTCGAATGCGCGTTAACCGCGATGGAGCTCAGGCCGATGCCTATGCCAGTCTTGATTCTGCGACGGTTAATTGTGGTACTCAGCCGGCACCCTACTGTCAGGCTCATCCCGGTGGCACAGGGGCCCAATGCTCTCTAGGCGAACTGGCAACCTTTGATTTTCATGTTGTCTCCTGTGGTGACTGGGGCTCCGGTGGTGCACAAGACGGTGTTGTCGGCGGTTTGCCCAATGGCGCTATTACCGTTAACTGCGACGATGCAACCTGTACACCGACATCAACACACACAATATCAGTCACCTGGGTAGAAGGACAAATTGCCACAACCGATCGAGATGATGTGGTCACTCGTCGGGTACAAATAAGGCTGCAACCATGAAGCCGATAGCACCCCTGCCTCACCGATCAACATCACCGAGGGTGAAAGCCAGAACATACCCGGCGCGACAACAGGGGTTGTCACTGGTCGAGATGATGATTGGTTTGGTGTTGGGATTAATTGTAGTAAGTGCGGTAATGAATATGTACGCCGGATCATCACGCTCTTCGGCGTTTTCTACTGGTTTACAAACCATGCAGGAAAACGGCCGCTATGGAGTGTCTGTGCTCCAGCGAGGCATTCGCCTAGCGGGTTACTCGCCCGATGTCGTCATTGATCCGATCGATATAGCCAACAGCGATACAGATAAAGTGGTCGTCCGGATTCGACAAGCCTTCGATTGTAATGGGATTGACACCGCGCCCGTGGGTGGCATTGCAGTTAATACGTATGAGCTTGATGCAGTAAATCAACAGATAACTTGTACCGGCAATTCTGCTGCGGCGTCAGCGATGCCTATCGTCGAAGGTGTCGACGGCTTTGCTGTTTTGTATGGTATTGATGGTACCGATGACGACGACACTCCAGAACAATACATTACTTACGATTCTACTATTGTGCCGCGCTCAGTGTCTGCGGTTCGATTCGCGTTGCTCGTGAATTCTGGAGAGCCCATTCGGCGCCGATCAATTTCGAAAACCTACGTGCTGCTTGATCAGGAAGTTACTTACAACGATCAGTTTGCTCGGCATGTATTCACCAGCACAGTAAAACTACGGAATAGTTTGTAAAGAGGCGAGTTATGCAGATTGACCCATGCAGCAAACCACCGCGAATAAGTGCATCCTGCCATCAACAGAAAGGTGTTGCACTGGCAATCAGCCTGATTCTGCTAGCGGCGTTAACCATATTGGGTGTGGCCACGCTGACCGGCACTCGCTTGAATGAAAAAATAACGAGCAATGCTCAACAGAAGGCTATTGCTTTTGAAGTTGCTGAGTCTGCGATTCATTCGGTTTGGACAGTGGATGACATTATGACGCAAATTGATGCGATACCCGCAAGCGAATACAACAACCCAGCCCCTGTGGTGCCTCCTGGATTGGCTCCCTTGTTATCTGCCAATTTTGATCAAACTAACAGCTTTGGCACGAGCGTAGATTTAAGTGCTGCAGTGAGTGTGCAGTACTGTGGTGAAGCGATTACTCCAGAGTCCAGTGAAATGAGCGCGAATGAATCCAAGATTCAGTATGCCGGTATGTTGGCAGACGTCAACGGAATATCGAACATACAAGCCTCTAATACATTAGCTGATCATGTTCAGCGTGCTTCGATAACCCGCCCTAAATCTGGTCGACTAGCGGCTTGTTCACCTCCGGGAGTGTAAGAATAATGAAACCCTATGCATTGAATAGAGTGAGCCAAAGTGGTTTTACCTTGATCGAAGTGTTGATCGTTATCGCGATTGTAGGAATCCTATTAGCGTTTGCAGTACCCAGCTACCAAGCCTTCATGACAGATGCTCGTCGTTCTGATGCATTGGTGGTGTTACAAGAAGTTGCCGGTGAACAGCAAAAATTCTTTACCGAAAACAACCGCTTCGCCAATGACTTAACTGAGCTAGGCTACGACGCCGCCCAGGCATCACCTGAAGGTCACTATACAGTGACTGCAACAACGCCTGTGGCCACGAGCTTTGTGCTCACAGCGGCGCCAGTAGCCGGAGGTCCTCAGGCCGGTGATACAGAGTGTGGATCGTTTACGTTGGATTCTGCAGGTGTTAAGGGTATAACCGGTTCAAGTAGTGTGGCGCATTGTTGGTAGGGAGTAAAAACCTACTCAACGAGGTTGTTAGGGTCGCCTAACACGAGTGACCAGTAGGGTCCGCGATCGTTGTGCGGTGCGGTTGCACAGGCCGCTCCCACTTCTGTAAAGTCTGAATCCAGTAGTAATTCACAATCGGTTTGTGTATCGAGCCAGTGGTTAATTGCGCTGGCGCTGGTTTCAGCCCGGCCCAGAATAGTTTCACCTAATCGGTTGTAGTCTTCAGCGTTTTGTACACGGGTTTCTGTGGTGGAGCTGTCTGTACCGACAAACGAGACAAAATTGTTCTCAGCCATATCCCTGGCATGAGCATTTGCTGCAACACTGAGACGATCGTTCCATAACACAGGTTCGTTAAATTCCCCGAGCTGATGATCTGCTGAGCAGCTTCTTCGTGCATCTCTGAGTTGATTGAGTATCTCTGGCACACGATCACGCGTGATGCCAGCCGATTCGCAGGACAAATGCTGATGATCGCAACTCCCGCCAAAACAATCGTCATGGGCGGCCACACAGACATAGCGGCCACACAGTAATATGCCGGCATCGCAGCTGGCAACCAGTAAAACCAAAACGATACTGAAGCCTTTAAGATTCATGATGAGTAGTCATGGGCCTGTGTGTTAACCCTTATTCTACCTGTTGGAATAAATCTGATAGGGTGCTTGCCAAATGGACACACAACTACCGAACACCACATGCTAACGCCCGGCCTAGTGCTTGGTTTGTTGGCTGTGGTCGCTTTCTCTTTGACACTGCCTATAACGCGAGTAGCGGTGGCGGCAACCAGTGTGATGGATGTATTTTGGGTTCGTATGCTAATCGCCTTCCTGGGTGCCGTAGCCGTGTTGCTTTGGAGGCGCACAGGTTTTCCCCAACGCCAACATTGGTTCCCTCTAATGATTGTCTGTACAGGGGTGGTGTTTGGATTTCCATTGTTTACTGCATTGGCGATGCAGACAGAAGGCTCAGGCCATGGGGGTGTGGTGCTGGGTGTTTTACCGTTAGCCACGGCAATCTGCGGCAATGTGTTATCGAAAGAAAAACCTTCCGTTGGCTTTTGGCTTACCGCAACGATTGGGTGTGCGCTGGTCATCACTTACAGTTTGTACTCGGGTGGTGGATCAGCGTCAATAGGTGATTTGTATCTGTTTGTAGCGGTTGTTCTCGCTGCGATCGGTTATGCACAGGGTGCAAAACTCGCGATCATCTATCCGGCCGCTGATGTAATTTGCTGGTCAATCCTATTGGCCTCACCGGTGTTATTGGTTGGTGCTACTGCCTATATTGATTGGCATGGATTGCTATTCACTGACCCTGAATTGCTGTTGAAACTGTGGATGAGTTTCGCCTATTTAGGATTAATCAGCCAGTTGTTTGGATTTTTCCTTTGGTATCGGGCACTGGCTCTGGACGGTGTCGCTAGAACCAGCCAATTACAATTGCTGCAGCCTTTTTTTACTTTACTATTCGCTTCGTTGTTCCTTGGGGAAGTATTTGGCTGGCTGAACCTCTCGTTTGCGGTGAGCATTGCACTGGCCGTTTTTGTTAGCAGGCAGATGTTGGTGCAAAGAGCCTGACCGGGCTTGAGTAACTATTTATATGCAAAACCTATTTTTTTATGCAACCACGGTGCTCATATGGGGTTCAACATGGTTTGCGATTACCTTTCAACTGGGGGCGGCAGCGGAGTCGGTATCGCTGTACTGGCGTTTTGGCATCGCGGCAGTAATTTTAATAGGGTATTGCTATTGGCGTGGTTTGAACATGCGCTTTTCGATGAAGGAGCACCGCTTTATCGCGTTGCAAGGTCTTTGTTTGTTCAGCGTAAACTATCTATTGTTTTATTGGTGCACGAAATACCTAACCTCCGGTTTGGTCGCTGTGATTTTTTCCACCGTCATTGTGATGAATATTTTCAATGGTGCAGTTTTTTTAAAAAAATCTGTAGAACCTCTCGTGCTGTTTGGCGCCGTTATAGGATTAACAGGTATCGTTCTGGTGTTTTGGTCGGACGTTATATCTATACGGGCTGAAGTCGATTCTTCAAGAGTCTTAACAGGATTGCTATTGGGATTGATCGCCACTTTATTTGCGTCGTGGGGCAATGTTCTCTCGGCCCGTAATCAAATGGCCGGATTGCCAGTCATACAAACCAATGCCTATGGCATGTTGTATGGCGCTGTCATAATGCTGGTTTATTCTCTGGTATCCGGAGTGAGTCAGGAGGTCGATTGGAGTTGGTCCTACTCGATATCGTTATTGTTTCTGGCTGTACCAGGATCGATATTCGCGTTCGGTGCTTATTTGACGTTGATTGGCCGAATTGGTGCGGATCGGGCCGCCTATGCTACGGTGTTGTTTCCGATCGTGGCGTTGCTAATCAGCAGTGTATTTGAACAATTTAGTTTTAACGCCTATTCGCTGGTGGGGATCGTACTGGTGCTACTTGGCAATACTGTAGTGCTTGGGCGAAGATCGCTTAAACCTCGAGCTCAGACTACTGCTGCGCTCGAGGATTGACTTTTTGAAGCTAAAATTAGTCTTCAAGAACGAAGCTGACTTTCATGGTAACCCGGTATTCTTTTATTTTTCCACCATCGACCATGGCTTTTTGCTCTTTAATCCAAACGCTCTTGATATTCTTTAATGTTTTATCGGCACGTTTAACGCCTTCACTGACCGCATCATCAAAGCTCTTGTTAGAAGAGGAAATAATTTCGGTGACTTTGGCTACAGACATAAAATAACTCCTTTAGTTATCATACTATTGGTGTGCAGGCATTGATGGCGCCTACCCATAATCCCGTATTGAGAGTGCTATGAACAGAAACAGTTCCGTTGAATCTCCCTTTGATTTGGTTGTGTCGCGCGACAACACCAATAGCACAAAATGGGACTTGTACAAAGGTCAAGATATCTTACCTTTCTGGGTTGCGGATATGGATTTCCCCATTGCTGATTGTATTCAGGAAGCATTAGCTGAGCGGTTACGGCATCCTTTGTTTGGCTATTCTGCGGCTCCTGTAGGATTGTTTGACGCTATTCAGAAACATTTGTTTACCGAGTATGACTGGGTTATTGAGCGCGATTGGGTGGTGTACCTTCCAGGTGTCGTCGCTGGGCTCAGTGCCAGTTGTCGGGCTTTTGCTAAACCGGGCCAGGAGATAGTGGTAAATCCACCGATATATCATCATTTTTATGACTCTCATGAAAACGATCACCAACTCACAAGAGTGCCACTAAAGATTGAGCACGGGCGTTGGACATATGATGTCACCGCCATGGAGCGCTGTTTTTCAGAGCGTACGCGCTTGTTGATGATGTGCACACCACACAATCCTACCGGCACAGTGTTTACCCAAAAGGAACTCGAGTCGGTAGCGGCGTTGTGTAAGAAACACCAGGTGTTGATGATTTCGGACGAAATACACTGCGACTTAGTGTTGGATGAACAGGCTCGGCATATTCCGACAGCAAAGGCTTGTCCGGATTATGCTGATCATATGGTTACGCTCATGAGTGGCAGTAAAACGTGGAATCTAGCCGGATTAAACTGCTCATTTGCCATTATTCAGAACCCTGAGTTGAGGGCTCAGTTTCAAACAGCCTTGCAATCCACCGTGCCGAATGTGCCGCCGCTTGCCAATACAGCCACAGAATCTGCCTATCGGGATGGGCAAGCCTGGCGGCAGGAGCTACTGCACTACTTGCGGGGTAATTTAGAACTAATTAAACAGGAGATTGCCCAGATACCGGGCATGCGGCTGGAACCGTTGCAAGCCACCTATCTTGCCTGGATTGACTGCGCGGGTCTTGAACTGGAACACGCTCAATCCTATTTCGAACAACACGGAGTTGGCTTTTCTAGCGGCGAACAGTTTGGCCAGCCTCACTATGTGCGAATGAACTTCGCATGTCCTCGGCAAATCTTACAAGAAGGTTTAAAGCGTGTCAGGGCAGCTGTAGCTGCTCTGTAAGGCTAGTGTTAGAACTGCGGTAATTGAATCTTATTCTCTTGCATTGCTTTGAAAAAATTCAATGTCATTCTCGCGGTAGCACCCCAAAGAACTTCACCCTCGTAGCGTTTATACACCACGATGGGATGTCGACGGGAACTTTGTGGGTCTAACTCGTTACGAGGCTTCAGTTCGAAGTTCTCCCGTTTTTCTAGCCAGGGCATCGGAATGAGAAAAGTTCTGGCCACTTCCGCTTTTTGTAGTGCCAGTTTGACTGGCCAAGTGACGTGAGCGACATAGGCTGTCACGGCAAATTGGCTGATGGTGGTGTAGGGCGTGAGCTCTCCCAATACACTAATATGCTTTTTCGAAATTCCGATTTCTTCTTCAGTTTCGCGCAATGCAGTGTGCTTCAAGTTTAGATCCGATGGATCTCTGGCGCCGCCGGGAAACGCGACCTGACCGCTATGCCGATCACCGGGTCGGCTGGCCCGCCGGATGAACAGTATGTTCCATTGATCCTCATGCCGAATCAGCGGAATTAAAACAGCTGCTTCTCGCAATGAATCTGGAGTTTCGGCGTGTTCTTCGGCAGGAATATCCGAGTTTTCAAAGACACCGTGTTCCTCATAAGTTGGATCTTTGGTCATGGTTTTACTCGGAAGCGATACTCACGCACGGAAAATACCGGTCGTTATCAACGAATTGTAGTACGCGACGTTCCACATAATTCAACATGAACTGCTCGGTTGGTTTTGGGTAGCTCACCATTGGCAGTTCACTGGTGAGCTCTGCTGATAGCAGTTTCGAATCAGGGTAGAGCTTTATCATCCGTTTATAAAATGGTTTTGGCAGGCGAAACGGGCCGAGGCTGACGGAGTGTATGTTCGCGGGGTCGAGAACCCTAAACGTTGTATCGATTAGCTCTTCGTACAATTGCGTGAAGTTATCGGCTGCGAGTATGGGGTCGAAGCGAAGGCCGATCCGCCAGCCCATTTGTTGAAGTTCAGACAGCGCACTTAAGCGTTTGGCCAATGAGGCTGTGCGGTGTTCTTCATTTCGAACTATGGCATCGGGAGATAAGCTCATGGCGACGACACAATTGCTTAACGGGTCGCGATTCAGTAATTGCCTGATTTGCGTGCTTTTGGTTCTGAGTTCTAAATAAGCTTTTGGTGTGTTTGCAAAGTGGTCCAAGCATAGGTTGACAAACCCTGTGAGTGGCTCGAGTGCCAAAGAGTCGCAGTCATAACCTGAGAAATACCAGCTGATATCATCGTGTTTGTTGGACTGAGCGTTGATATCGCTGAAGAAGTCTTCAAAATTAACGAACAATACATAATTAGCAGAACGATACATGCCTTGTAGAAAACAATAACGGCAATCATAAACGCAGTTGAGCATGTGCGAGAAATAATAGTTGTGCTGTCCTCCGATGTGGTATTCGGGCGGTGTCTCTAAAACCCGATTGCCCTGCTTGTTAGCAAGAATTAATGCCGGGTTGGCTTTTTGTGCTCGAAAGTTCTGACTTGGGGCATTGAATACATCACCGTAGCGTTCAATAGGCACTTGGCGTGCCTTGGGGTACCGCAACAATATCTCGTGTGTGCGTGGATGGTCGGCTACTGCCTCTTCAACATAAATCGTATCCATGATCTCAGCGATATTCCATGGGTTGTTTTTTTATTTCTTCATCAATATATCGAGCCAGTTCCTTAGCAGAGGTGCGTTTGTTGAGTTGCAACCAGTGTTCGCTTACCGTGGCTAAGTCGTTGAGCGTTAGGTAGCGTTGCAAGAGCCTTCGTAGCCGGTGTCGTTCAGTAACACTATGGTGTATTTTTGAGGTTACTGAGACTACGGTTTTGTCCAATTCTCGATTGACAACGTTGTCCATGCCCTGAAAGAACTTAAGCAAATTTTCAAGCGTGGGAATTGCCCCGCTTATAAGTTGGCCGATCATGTTGCTATCAATACGTTCTAGTGAGTCGTTGGGGCCGTCTGAAATCACTTTTAGACATTGTATTCTTGAACTATCCACTCGATCCGCCGCCTGAGCATAAAATGCATGTGCCTCCATATCGTAAACTGCTGTCGGGTCGTACTGTGCTGAAGGTTGGGTGAGTGAACGTACTTCTGTTGTGACGAGGTTGCTCATGGGCTTCGAGGGCGGCAAATGAGGATAGAATCGTCGAGCACTTAAATTACTCGAGATGGTGTGGGCAGCGACGACGGTGCCATGAGGCCAGCAACCGCCGGCGATACCTATGTTGATGAACGCAGAAATATCTGTCGCTCGTTCGCAATAGCGTTGCAATACGGACTGGCAGGCAGATGCCCCCACACCGGTTTTGACTAAGCACAAATCATCGTTTTTGTACTCACTAATGCCTTTTTCTGCGGTCTTTTCCAAACCAAAATGGCGCACCAAAGGTTGCAGTTCAGGGTTCAATGCCGCGCAGATGCAGATCCCGCCCATTTAACTAGCCTCAGGAACCTGCTGTATCCACTGGTCGATTAAGTAACGTGCGATAGAATCGGGCCGGGGTAGTTGCTGGGCAAAGCGATCGTCGCCCCAGTTTCCAAACGTTTTTAATTCTGCTCGGGTAAACCAATCAGCGTGGGCTAATTCTGTAGGGTCACAGACGATATCAGTATTGAGTGCGGTCGCGTGGAATCCCAGCATGATGGATCTGGGAAATGGCCAGGGTTGAGAGGCGCCATAGGTCACCTGCGCGACACGAATATTGGATTCTTCTAAAACCTCCCGAGCCACGGCTTGTTCCAGGCTCTCACCGGGCTCGACAAAACCGGCTAGCGTTGACAGCACGCCGTCGGGCCAAGCTGGGCTTCGGCCTAACAGACATCGTTGACGCAATGGATCTTCATGCCCGTCATGCACCAGCATGATCACCGCAGGATCTAATCTGGGAAATACTTGGAGGTTGCAACTTTGGTTACTGCAGGTGCTGACGTGACCAGCCTGTGACGGTATGAGCGCCGATGCGCAGCGTGTGCAATAGCGCGCGTTATTTTGCCAATACACCAAGGCGCGGGCATAGGCGAGCAATGAGCCATGGTCAAATGGCAGTTGAGGGCCAATTTCCCGCAAATCGGCAAAACGGCAGTTCTGATGTTCGGTGGTTTCTATACTGATCGCCTGATCGCAGATACTCTGAAGTTCGTTATCGCTCAGAGTGTTGCAGTCCAGTGCGAAGTGGGCCGTGTTGCCGACAAGCCCGAGAAAGGTTGAACTCAATGTTGACCACGGGTGTTCCGACCTCAGCACCATCATTAGTGGTGAGCCTAATTCTTGGTGTTCGGCACAGACGATTCGACCCTGGTGCACCGGAATGAACCGAGTGGTTGCTTGCTTCAATAATCCGGAGATTGCGGTAGGGTCGTTGCGAAGATGCGCTGCGCGATCTAGCTCGCTGTGTATATAGAACATGTAAACCTGCAAATGGGCGCAAGAATTTAACGTCGGAATGGGTGGTTCCATGGTATATCTTCATCGGTCTGTTTACCACGATGGTTTTCTCGGTATTGAGAGTTATGATCAAACGCCTCGGTGTTCCAGTTTTGTATTTGTGTGTCGCGACGGCTATGGCGTCCCAGGATGCTGCCCCAAACGATGGTCAGGACTCTGCTCAAAACACTGCCGAACAGTCTCAGGTCAGCACTAAGGAGCCGGTGGTAGCAACCACTAGCAGTTCTTTCACACTAGAGGAGAAACCCCGCTTTGAGTTCGGGGTTGGGGGTGGTTACATCGACGGCTTTGACTATCCCGCTTCGAACGATCCAAACCAGCGCTCTATTGTATTGCCCTATTTTATTTACCGCAGCCCTCGTCTACGGGTCGGTGGTGGAGGGGTGAATGCCATTGCTGTGGAGAATCCCCGTGTCAAACTTGACTGGTCGATCGCAGGATCATTGAGTTCTGCATCCGAAGATAACAGTGCCAGAGCCGGTTTGCCCAACCTGGATTATTTGTTTGAAATTGGTCCGCAGTTAGTCGTGAATTTGTACGATCGGCAAATTCCCGGTGTTGGCCGAGTGCAAAGTCAATTCAGTGCCAAGCTTCGGGCGGTGTTCTCTACCGATTTCAGCTCAGTTGATTCGCAAGGATTTGTCGCCGCTAGCACCTGGCGTCTAAACTTAAGGGCCATAAAGGGGACGTCGATAGGAGTTTTCGGCAGTCTTACTTCCACCTATGCGGCCGAGGAAATTCAGGATTATTACTACGAAGTCGCACCCGGATTTGAGAACGCTGATCGAGCCATCTATAACGCATCAGCGGGGTATTTAGGCACTAGCATAAGCCTCGCGCTTGGTAGCAATATCCATCCCAATGTTCGAGTGTTCACAGGCGTAAATTTCGGGTTATTTGCCGGTGCGAAGAACCAATCAAGTCCGCTTTTTGAAACCACCCAAAGTACAGGCTTCGGTGTTGGGATTATTTGGGCGATTAAACGCAGTAACACAACAGTGCCTGTGCTGGTGAGCAACCAATGAAAATCCAGTCTTTAGATACCTATGTGGTAGGCAACCCACCCCCTCACTTCGGTGGCCGCTATTTTATATTTTTGCAATTACATGCAGACAACGGCATTGTTGGTGTTGGCGAAGTCTACACCGCTACCTTCAGTCCACATGTTGTGACACAGATGATTGAAGATGTCTTCCAACGCTTCTTTGAAGGTAGTGACCCAGGCAACATAGAAACTCTCTGGCGTCGAGTGTATGGCAGTGGTTACACGTTGCGACCTGATATCTCCTTGATGAGTGTGCTCAGCGGTTTGGAAATGGCCTGTTGGGACATTGTGGGTAAATCGGTAGACAAGCCAGCGTATGAGTTGTTGGGTGGCAAAGTTCATTCAAGACTTCGCAGTTACACCTATATTTATCCGCGGGAAGGCGAAGATCTTGCCGTTTATTCCGACCCCGATTTGGCGGCCACTCGGTCGCTGGAATACCTCGATATGGGTTTTACAGCCCTCAAATTTGATCCAGCAGGTCCGTATACAGTGTTCGACGGTCGGCAACCTTCGATGGAAGATCTGTCCCGATCAGAACGATTTGTTAAAACCCTACGAGCCGCAGTTGGCGATCGTTGCGATTTACTGTTTGGTACCCACGGTCAGTTCACGGCCAGCGGTGCCATACGTCTCGCTAAACGATTGGAATCCAGCGATCCGCTTTGGTTCGAAGAACCTACCCCTCCGGAGAATACAGAAGAGATGGCGCGTGTCGCGCGACAGACTTCGATCCCCATTGCCACGGGTGAACGATTGACGACTAAATATGAGTTCCAGCGAGTTTTGCAAGCTCAGGCGGCCTCTATTTTACAAATGGCACTGGGCCGGGTGGGCGGATTGCTCGAAGCTAAAAAAATCGCCGGTATGGCAGAAAGCTATTACGCATTAATAGCTCCCCACTTGTACTGTGGTCCCATAGAGGGAGCTGCCAATGTGCAACTCGCCACCTGTAGTCCGAACTTCTTGATTTTGGAGAGTATTGAAAACTGGGGTGGTTTTCACGCTGATATTTTAATGAAACCTATGCAGTTTGAACAAGGCTATGTTATCCCACCAACAGAACCGGGATTGGGAGTGGAGCTCAATGTGGATGTGGCATTGGCGAATCCCTACACCGGTGCCGCGCTTCACTTGGAAATGCAGAACCATCCGGTGTAGCTTACTTGGCTGTAGATCGTTTAAAACCAACCCGAAGCCCAACTGCCACGCTCTTTTGGATACGCTCTTCTTCTTGAGAATGCAGCGCGGCGAACCGCCACTTTGATAAGGCCTTTCCCAGAGAACGGATGCGGTGAGCATGTTCTGGTAATAGGTCCGCGGCTCTGTCGATAAACTCATTGGGAGTCTCGCTGCTGCGGCGCGTTAGGCCTTGCTTTTGCAACGCATGCTCATACCGTTGCCAGGCGTGTTCGGCAGGTTTAAGCGTGTGCCTTCGCCGTCGTCTGGGCCAGATGGGTACACCAACGATAAACACGCACCAAATAGCAGAAACCACCAACACTAACGTTATCAGTTGCCATAGTTTTGGTTTGGGTAAGCCCAGTTGCTCGAGCAATCCCTGTTGGGAGTCATTGTTGAAATCGACCACCCATCGTTGCCAGTTGTGATTCATTCGATCCATGCGCAGCTGCAGGTTGGTCAACCAGTTTGATTCCCCTCGCGTTAAGCCAGACAGGGCCCCCCATTCGGGCAAGCTATCGGCTAGTCCAGACACCACTCGGGATGGCGCAACCGCTGCAGTGGGGTCATAACGTTGCCAGCGACCATTAACGAAAGCTTCGGCCCAGGCGTGTGCATCTGATTGACGCACAATCATATAGTCGCCGTTCATCCTGCCGCCCTGGTAGCCGGTAACAACCCGCGCGGGAATACCGGCAGCTCGCATTAGCACCACAAAGGCTTGGGCATAGTGCTCGCAAAAACCCTCTTTAGTTTGAAATAGGAATTCATCAACCGGTGTGTCTCCGAGAAGGCTCGGTGTTAAGGTATAACTGAAGTTTTCACGATTGAACCAGCTTAGGATGTTTTGTGCGTATTCGGCTGGGTTTGCAGAACGTTGTTTAAACTCTCTTGCCTTAGCGATAGTTCTTGTATTGATGCCAGGTAGTTGCAATGTATTGCGCGGTGGTTTGCGATGCACACTGTAGGAGTCGGATAATTGCGAGGCTACCTGATAGCGCGTCAAACTGGTCACTGGCGTCCGACTGAGTAGTTGCCCGTCGGCGGTGTAATGCATGCTGACACCGTTTTGCTGAAAGCTGATCTCATTATCTTGAAGCCTAACCGGTTGCTCTAATGCGAACAGCCATCGTTGTCTATGCGGCTGTAGTATCACGGTGTATTGCAGGCTATTTTCATCTGCGATGGCGGGTACGGCCTGTCGATGTATCGTATCGGTTGTCCATTTGTAACCGTCAAAATTGGGGAGCACTGGCCCTCTGAAGTACCGTTCACTGGGCGATGGTATTGCATCATTAAACTCCACCCGGAACGCCACTTCGTCTGATAGTGTCAATTTACTGATGCTACCTGGGGACATAGAGTCTGAGAGACCGGTCTTGGCTTGGGCATCTTCCGGTAGCGACCAAAGTGGACCAGGTAATCGGGGAAATACAACAAACAATAACAAGGCTAGGGGCGCACCCTGGATGAGCAATTTTCCAATGAGTTGAAGATTATGTTTTAGCGGCTGGCGAGTCGTTCGTGAACGAGTCACGATCAGAGCATGACCTAATGCAAAAACAGCGGGCAAAGTAATTAACGCAGACAGTATTGATTGCGAATAGAAGTACTGTGTTAATAATAAAAACCCACTTAAGCACATAAGCAGTGTGGCATCGGCCTGGCGCCGAAGTTCTGCAAATTTGCACGCTACGAGTAAGAACAGAAAACCGACACAGGGATCACGGCCTAAAAAATACCCATAGTGCCAGTAGATAAGGCCAGCCAACACAAAGGCAACCAATGCGATGACAGGGCCTGATAACGCCCATCGATAAACGCGACTTACATGGTTTTTTTGTGCATAGAGGCGGAATACCACAATGAGAATGCCAACAACGCTGACCCATATCGGCAGGTGTAACAAATGCGGAAGTTGTGCCAGTACTAATAGGGTTGCCAGTGAGCGCATGCCCACCGAATCGAGTGCTTCAACCGGTTTTGCTGTTGTGCTGAAAAAGCGCTTCACAATCGGTAATCCGCCAGCATTGATAAGGATGCTTCTCGGTGTTTGGTACCTGTCGAGAGGGCTATTTGCCGATCAGGTAAGACAACCGCATACTGCCGTTGTGATTCGTCTGCAGCCAATATCCAGCTGGTTAACCGAGACAATTGTTCTTCAAGATCTGTTAACGAGGTATCGCTCAACGATAATATTTGTTCCTGGCCACCAGAATTATCTTCCAGTGTCCGCACGAGTAAGCCTTGGCCCCGGGCAGCAAGTTTCCATGCGACGGTGGACAGGCTGTCGCCCGATTGGTAGGGGCGGATGCCAGAGATATCACCCGAGGAAGCTGCCTTGGAGTGGTTGCCCATGTCAGCTTGCGCGGATGTCGGCAAGGTTGGGGCATTGGGCTCCGGTTTTGGATAAACCGTTTCTGTGCAATTGGGATGGACATAACACCAGGTGTACCAGAGCCCCAATGGGTAGTCGCTGGTGAGGGTTAAGCGAGGCAAGGAAATTACACCACGCTGGTGAGCGTTTATATCCAACTGTGCGGTGGATTCTGAATGGGCCTTTATACTCAAGCGAGTGGTTGCATCAGAGGTTTTGATATGTAGATCAGAGCGATCGTTGGCAGACGAATTTAGAAACGTTATCTGAAATCTCACCAATGAGCCGGCAAACCCCGGCTGACTGTCAATGCTTTTGAGTGTCACACCTGCCAGATTTTTATAGGTGTGTAACAGGGTAGCTGCGAACAATCCAGTGAGTAGAAAGCATAATGCGTAGCCTAGGCTTAACGCGTAATTGATCGAAGCGATCAACATGATCATCAGAGAGACTAAAAATGCTATGCCCCGGCGTGTGGGTAGAATGTAGACACGTTGGTGCTGCACGGTCAAAGGGATTGAGTCCTCGGCCCGGTGTCGAAACAGACGCTGCTTAAATTGAGTCAGCCGCTTTTGCACAGAGGGTTACGGCATGGAGACGGCGTTGAGTAACTCTAAAGCGGTTGAGTGTCCGCCGCTCACCTGACCGGTCAGCCGGTGTGCTGCTAGAGCAGGAAACACGGCTACCACGTCATCGGGCAGTACATGTGAGCGTCCCTGAAGTAATGCAAAGGCACGAGCCAGATTCAAAAGCTTCAGTCCGGCCCGAGGGCTCAGGCCGCTGTAGTCTGTGCGAGAGCGTTCCAATAGCGCTTGAACGTAGTCATAAATCGGCTCTGCGATATGCAGCTGCTTAGCCTCTTCTATCCACTGCTGCAATTGAATTTGATTGGTACATGGTTGAAGTTTACTTATGTTCGAGCGCATATCTCCGTTGATTAGAAGCGCCCGCTCAGTGGCCTTGTCGGGATAACCCAAGCTAATACCGGCTAAGAACCGATCCAACTGCGAATCGGGCAATGGGTAAGCCCCGAGGCGATCGTGTGGATTTTGCGTCGCGATGACAAAGAATGGATTGGGCAGCTCGTGTGTGTTGCCATCGAGCGTTACTTGTTGTTCTTCCATCGACTCCAGTAATGCACTTTGTGCTTTAGGGGGTGCTCGATTGATTTCATCTGCGAGTAAAATAGAGGTAAATACCGGCCCAGGTCGAAAGCTAAAGTCTTGTGTGCTCGAATCAAACAAGGTGACGCCGACGATATCCGCTGGTAGAAGATCGTTGGTAAATTGAACTCGGTTCCAGGACAATCCCAATGTGGCGGCGATGGCATGTGCCAGTGTGGTTTTTCCCACCCCTGGTTGGTCTTCAATTAACAGATGACCTCCCGCTAACAAACACGCGATGGCCAGCTCTACCTGCTGGCGTTTACCCAATAAAACAGACTCGATTTGCGAAATCACCTTAGGCAAGCCAGAAACAGAGGCAAGAACCGGTGTTGGACGTATCGACATGAGCATCAAGTTGGCTAT
>JAHQVR010000341.1 GCA_019634245.1 Gammaproteobacteria bacterium | reverse complement strand
GCCTTTAAGGAATTGGACATTCCTTTTGAGCGAGCAGCGGTGGGTGATCGACATGTCATGGAGTTGTTAGGTAAGCAAGGCTGGCACCTTGGTGGTGAGAATTCGGGCCACATTATTTGCCTGGACCGAGTCACTACAGGTGATGCGATTGTGGCGGCTCTGGCTGTGCTCGCAGTGATGAAAGAATCCGGTGAGTCGCTATCCCGATTGCGGGGGGACATGGAACTCTATCCGCAGGTCCTGCTGAATGTGCCAATGAAACAGCGCGTTGATCTGTCTGAAAATTCTACGATCCAGGATGCGGTCAAGCAGGCAGAAGCTCGCTTGGGTGATTCGGGGCGCATTCTGCTGCGGCCCTCTGGCACCGAACCGTTGGTGCGCGTCATGGTCGAAGGTAAAGTAGCTAATGATGTGCAGGAGATTTGTGAGCAGGTGGCGCGAGCTGTGGGTGATGCGCTAGGTTGATCTAGCAGCGACGCTAGACTAATACGTCTATCGGCGCTATGCTTCGCCGTTTTTCGCACAAAAGAGCACTCGCGAGTGGCACAACGACAGTATCTTGTTGCTGGAAACTGGAAATTAAATGGTTCCCGAGAGTCTGCGTCGAGCCTAGCCAGTGCCGTGGTGGGTGGAGTTGCCGATCTCTCATGCCAAGTGGCGATCTGCCCTGTGGCATTGCATTTACCCGAAGTATCGACCCTGGTGACTGAGTCGGCGGTCATGCTAGGTGCGCAAAATTGTTCTAGCGAGGGTAACGGAGCATTCACTGGAGAAGTATCAGCTTCGATGCTGGCTGAATTTGGGTGTGAATTCGTTATCGTGGGACATTCCGAGCGGCGTCAGTTGTTTGGTGAAACCAGCCAGTTGGTCGCGGAGAAAGTGGTGGCCGTACTTGATGCCGGGATGGTGCCCATAGTGTGCATAGGCGAAACGCTCGAAGAGCGTGAAAGTGGGCAACTTGAACAAGTGCTCAATGAGCAACTGGATGCGGTATTAGATCGAGCAGGGATTGGCGTGTTCTCCCAGTCGGTCATTGCTTATGAGCCGGTGTGGGCGATAGGCACTGGAAAGACCGCGTCTCCAGAGCAGGCACAGGATGTTCACGATAAGATAAGAAAGAAATTGGCCCGGGCCGATCAGAGCGTGGCCGCCGCTACGCGCATTTTGTACGGTGGTAGCGTCAAACCTGACAACGCTGAGTCGTTGTTCTCCCAACCTGATATCGACGGTGGGCTAATCGGTGGGGCGGCACTGGATGCAGACTCATTTTTATCCATTTGTCAGGCTGCGGCCTAGCCGAAAAGCAAAAACACAGTTTTTTATTGATAAACCGATGGCGAATACAGTTCGCGATCCATTCTTGAGATTGAATATCCATGCAGTCAATTGCACTTGTTATACATGTAGCCCTAGCGATCGGCGTTATTGGCCTGGTGCTCATTCAGCACGGTAAGGGCGCAGATGCTGGCGCAGCGTTCGGTAGTGGTGCGTCGGCAACCGTATTTGGAGCTCGCGGCTCGGCGTCTTTCCTTACCCGGATGACTACGGTATTAGCCGCGCTTTTCTTCCTCACCAGCATCGCGCTGTTCTATATCGCCGCGCATCGAGATGGTGCTGTTCGCAGTGTTACGGATATTGGCGCGATTGAAGAACCGGCAGCGGAGTCGGATTTGCCGACCACGCCGGATGCTCCATCTGGTGAGGCCGATACGCCAGCAGCACCGGCGGACACAGCCAATGATCTGCCGACACCGGCTGAATGATAAAATGCTGTATAGTCGCGCCGTCCTGCCTAGCGCAGGATGTCCTCATTTGCCGACGTGGTGGAATTGGTAGACACGCTATCTTGAGGGGGTAGTAGCGAAAGCTGTCCCGGTTCGAGTCCGGGCGTCGGCACCAATCATTGAACGTTCATTCCTTTGACGTTCGCAATGAGTTGCAGGTAATACATCGAATTGCCTGTAAAACGTTCCACAATCTGCGATAATCAGAGAGTTGAATTCGGCCCAATTGGCCGAGTTTGTTGTGCATGTCATAAGGGCATGCTTACTGACACGATCCACTGTTGTTGTTTGGTCGTTAATAAAGGGTCGTTAAGCTCAATTGAGGAAACGCTGTGCTGGCCAACTACTTTCCAGTTTTGTTGTTTATCGGTATTGGTGTTGTGCTGGGCACCGTGTTGTTGACAGTAGGACGTGTGATTGGCCCCTCTGCCCCCAATCAAGAAAAAAACTCACCCTATGAGTGCGGCTTTGAAGCCTTTGAGGATGCGCGCATGAAGTTTGATGTCCGCTACTACCTCGTTGCCATCCTCTTTATTATCTTCGATTTAGAGATCGCCTTTTTGGTGCCCTGGGCGGTTGTCCTCGACAGCATCTCCGGTACAGCGTTTGCGGCCATGGCGTTGTTCCTGTTTATTCTCGTCATAGGATTTATTTACGAGTGGAAAAAAGGAGCTCTTGAGTGGGAATAGAGGGCGTATTGGAAGAGGGTTTCATCACCACTTCGGCAGACAAATTGATCAATTGGGCACGGACGGGGTCTATGTGGCCGATGACGTTTGGTTTGGCGTGCTGCGCGGTTGAGATGATGCATGCGGGCGCGGCGCGCTACGATCTGGATCGGTTTGGAGTGATCTTTCGTCCCAGTCCACGGCAATCGGACGTGATGATCGTGGCGGGAACATTGGTGAATAAGATGGCGCCGGCATTACGCAAAGTCTACGACCAGATGCCAGATCCTAAGTGGGTTATATCCATGGGGTCGTGTGCGAACGGTGGGGGCTACTACCATTACAGCTATGCGGTGGTGCGAGGTTGCGACCGAATCGTACCCGTGGATGTCTATGTACCCGGCTGCCCACCCACAGCCGAGGCATTGATGTATGGAATTATTCAATTGCAGAACAAAATTCGCAACACCAGCACCATAGCGCGATAGCCGTATGAGCGATTATCTTCAAAGTTTCGGTGACGTTCTGCGTCAAGTATTCCCGGACAATGGCACCATCGAGATCGATCTCGACCTGATCAGCATGGATGTTGATGCAAAGAGCTGGCTTGAAGTCGCTATTGAACTGCGCGACAACCCGTCGCTGAAATTCACCCAGATGAGTGATCTGTGCGGTGTCGATATGGCGACCTATGGTCAAACCGAATGGTCAACTGATACCGAAAGCGCTGCCAGCTTTTCTCGCGCCGTGTCCAGTGATGCCACATCGGGTTCAGTGGGTCGACTGACCTTTAACACCGATGTTGAACTGCCAAAACTCGATCATCCTCGATTTTTTGTTGCATACCATTTATTGAGCATCGAACACAACATGCGAGTGCGAGTGCGAGTGTTTGCACCTGACGATACGCTTCCGGTTGTGCCCTCGATGATGTCGGTGTGGGCATGCAGTGATTGGTATGAGCGTGAGGCCTTCGATTTATTTGGAATTCTATTCGATGGTCACAACGATCTTCGCCGAATCCTCACCGACTACGGCTTTACCGGACATCCGTTTCGTAAAGATTTTCCTTTGATTGGCAATGTAGAAATGCGCTATGACCCATTGAAAGAGCGAGTGGTCTACGAACCGGTATCCATCGAACCTCGCGTGTTAGTGCCGCGAGTGATACGCGAAGATAGTCGTTACGTGTCAGGTGATGACAATACCGATGAAAAGGTGAGTGCTAACGATGCCTGAGATTCGTAACTACACGCTGAATTTCGGCCCACAGCATCCGGCGGCGCACGGTGTGCTGCGTTTGGTGCTGGAGATGGACGGTGAAGTAGTCGAGCGAGCCGATCCACACATTGGCTTGTTGCATCGAGGCACCGAAAAACTCGCTGAAAGTAAACCGTATAACCAATCGATTGGGTATATGGACCGGCTGGACTATGTATCGATGATGTGCAACGAGCATGGGTATGTGCTGGCGATCGAAAAGTTATTGGGCGTTGAGGTGCCCAAACGCGCGCAATACATTCGCGTGATGTTCGATGAAATAACCCGCCTGTTAAACCATTTGATGTGGTTGGGTGCTCACGGGTTGGATGTTGGCGCTATGTCGATGTTCTTGTATTGCTTCCGTGAACGAGAAGATTTAATGGATTGCTATGAGGCTGTCTCCGGTGCCCGACTTCACGCCACTTACTATCGACCCGGTGGGGTAGCACGTGATTTACCCGATCGAATGCCTCAATACGAAGAGTCACAGTGGCGTAGCGCTGCGGTGGTGCAAAAAGGTAATGAAGCTCGACAGGGGTCAATGCTCGACTTCATCGAGGATTTCACCAATCGCTTTCCTACTTGTGTGGATGAATACGAAACGCTGCTGACCGACAATAGAATTTGGAAACAACGCACAGTAGGGATTGGTGTGGTAACCCCGGAGCGTGCCTTGCAGTTGGGATTTACCGGACCGATGCTGCGCGGTTCCGGTATCGAATGGGATTTGCGCAAAAAACAGCCCTATGAAGTGTATTCTGAATTGGATTTCGATATCCCGGTCGGCACCAACGGCGATAGCTACGATCGGTATCTGGTACGTGTTGAAGAGATGCGTCAATCGAATCAGATCATCAAGCAGTGTATTGAGTGGCTGCGAAACAATGAAGGTCCTGTGCTCACGGAAGATCATAAAATTTCGCCACCGCGGCGTGGCGAAATGAAAGGTGACATGGAAGCTTTAATTCATCACTTTAAATTGTTCACAGAAGGGTTTTGCCTACCAGCGGGTCAGGCCTATGCTGCCGTCGAACACCCCAAAGGCGAATTTGGCTGCTACTTGGTGTCAGATGGCGCCAACAAACCCTACCGGTTAAAAGTTCGAGCGCCTGGGTTTGCTCACTTGGCAGGGCTCGATGAGATGGCCCGTGGTCATATGCTCTCTGATGTCGTTGCCATTATAGGTACACAAGACATCGTGTTTGGTGAGATCGATCGATGAGTAAAAGTGCGACTCCTTCGGATGTGACCCTGCCTGATCCGCAGGCGGTATTTACTGAACATTCGATCGAAGAGATCAACGACTGGATTTCGCGTTATCCAGACGATCAAAAGCAAAGTGCCGTGTTGGGTGCACTGAGCGTAGCTCAGCATCAGAATGAAGGTTTTCTAACCACAGAGCTTATGGATGCGGTTGCCGTTATGCTGGATATGCCACCGATTGCCGTGTATGAAGTGGCTAGTTTTTATTCGATGTATGAAACCAAGCCAGTGGGTAAACATTGTGTTGCCATTTGTACCAACATCAGTTGCATGTTGATGGGCTCAGATCGGATTGTCGATCATGTACAGAACAAACTGGGTATTAAACTAGGTGAGTCCACACCCGATGGCAAAATTTTTTTAAAGGTCGAAGAAGAATGTCTCGCCGCCTGCAGTGGTGGGCCCATGATGCAGGTAGATCATGTGTACCACACGCAACTCACCCCCGAAAAAGTCGATGAAATTCTCGACGGTTTGAAGGATTGATCGATGGCTGAACCACTACAGAATCAAGTGTGTTACACCACGTTGCAGTTTGACGAACCTTGGTCTTATGAAAATTATCTAAAGATCGGTGGCTATCAGGCCTTGCAGAAAATCATCGATGAAAAGCTCAGCCCTGAAGATGTTGTGCAAATCGTCAAAGACTCCGGGCTTCGTGGTCGTGGCGGTGCAGGCTTTCCCACCGGTTTGAAGTGGAGCTTTATGCCCAAAGAAAGCCCTCAGAGTTATTTTGTAGTGAATTCCGATGAGTCTGAGCCAGGCACCTGTAAAGATCGCGACTTAATTCGATTTAACCCGCATGCGTTAGTGGAAGGTATGGTCATCGGTTGTTATGCGATACGTGCCAGTGTCGGTTACAACTACATGCGCGGTGAGTTCATGGATGAAGTCTATAAGAATTTTATGCGGGCGCTGAGCGAAGCCTATGAACATGGTTGGGTGGGTAAGGATATTAAAGGCAGCGGTATCGACATTGAAGTGATTGGCACGTTGGGCGCTGGAGCTTACATATGTGGGGAAGAGACGGCCTTACTCGAATCCTTGGAAGGTAAAAAAGGCCAACCACGATTTAAGCCTCCGTTCCCTGCTGGCTATGGTTTGTACGGCAAGCCGACCACGATTAACAACACCGAATCCGTGGCGTCAGTACCTGCAATTATCAGGAACGGTCCTCAGTGGTTCGCCGATATGGGGATAGAAAATGCTGGCGGACAAAAGTGTTTTTCAGTGTCCGGGCATGTGGCTGCCCCTGCGAACTTTGAAATTAATTTAGGTACGCCATTTAGCACGCTGCTAGAGCTTGCTGGCGGTATGAAAGACAACATCCCTCTGAAAGCCGTTATCCCTGGTGGCTCATCGGTACCTGTACTACCCGGTGACATCAT
Source organism: Gammaproteobacteria bacterium (assembly GCA_019634245.1). Next base: position 11,269 of record JAHQVR010000341.1, on the reverse strand, counting down.
GATGGATACCAACATGGACTATGACGCGATTGCCAAGGCCGGTTCTATGCTGGGTTCTGGTGCCGTGATCGTGATGAATGAGACCACCGATATGGTGGTTGCCCTAAGGCGCATTTCTCGATTTTACTTCTCAGAAAGTTGTGGTCAGTGCACGCCATGTCGGGAAGGTACCGGTTGGTTGTATCGCATGCTGACACGGATTGTCGAAGGTGAAGGTGTGCCCGAAGATATTGAACGTCTGGAAGATGTTGCCGGAAAGATCGCAGGACGGACCATCTGTGCGTTGGGTGATGCAGCGGCGATGCCCGTGCAGAGCTTTGTGAAGCATTACCGGCACGAGTTTGAGTATTACATCGAACACAAGCGCAGCCTGGTGGCTGAGAAGCTGGGGGCAGTTGCGTAAGCTGGCACACCTTTAAGGGTCAGTATTGAGTAACTGCGAACAAGAGTAAACATGAGCGACGACGATATTCAAATCACAGTAGATGGTCAGCCGTTGACGGCTAAACGTGGCCAGATGCTGATTGAAGTAACTGATGCTGCAGGCATAGATGTGCCGCGATTTTGCTACCACCGTAAATTGTCGGTCGCAGCAAACTGTCGTATGTGCTTAGTAGAAGTGGAAAAGGCGCCAAAGCCACTGCCAGCCTGTGCCACACCCGTCATGCCGGACATGATTGTGCACACACAATCCAAACTGGCCCGCGAAGCGCAGCAGGGCACGATGGAATTTCTGTTGATCAATCATCCTTTGGATTGCCCGATTTGCGATCAGGGTGGTGAGTGTGAATTGCAGGATGTAGCGATGGGTTACGGCAGCAGCGCATCTCAATATACGGAAGGCAAACGGGTCGTGATGGATAAGTACATCGGTCCATTAATCGCAACAGAGATGACCCGGTGTATTCACTGCACTCGATGTGTCAGGTTCGGGGAAGAGATTGCCGGCATTCGGGAGCTAGGTGCCACCGGTCGCGGTGAAGATGTTCGCATCGGCACTTACATTGAAAAATCGGTTGTGTCTGAGGTTTCTGGGAATGTTATCGATATTTGCCCCGTCGGCGCACTAACCGCACGACCATCTCGTTACACCGCTCGTTCATGGGAACTTCGCCAAGCGCCATCGGTGTCACCGCATGACTCTGTGGGTTCAAATGTGTTCGTGCATTTGGATGGAGAGCGCGTCAACCGGGTCATACCTCGAGACAACGAAAGCGTGAATGAAGTTTGGATTGCCGATCGAGATCGTTTCAGTTATCAGGGCATTGCGAGTGAACAGCGAGTGACCACTCCGATGCATCGCGTCGAGGGTGAGCTCGTTGCCTGCGATTGGCCGACGGCACTCGCCTCCGCTGGTAAAGCATTGAAAGGTGATGGGCAGAGTTTGGGTGTGCTGGCTTCTGCGTCAGCGACGTTAGAAGAGTTGTATTTAACCCAAAAACTGGCACGAGCGTTGGGGTGCGCCAACATCGATCATCGGTTAGGGCAGAGCGACTTTAGCGCTCAGGACAGCGCGCCTGTGATGCCATGGTTAGGCATGGCCTTTAACGAGTTAGAAAACTTGAACGGTGCGTTGCTGGTCGGCTCGAACATTCGTAAAGATCAGCCGATTGCGGCACTGCGTTTGCGCAAAGCCGCGCTCTCAGGTGCGGCGATTAGCTTTATAAACCCCAGACAGTTCGCGTTGCACTTTGAAGCTTATGAGAGTTTGGCTCCGCGCTTCGACCATATGGTAGATGATCTCATCGGTGTTGCGATCGCAGCCGGATCAGATCTCGGTGCATTAAAAGACTGCCCTTCGGTCACGCCCAGTGATGCGCACAAGCGGATCGCAGAATCTTTAAAGAACGGTGAAAAAACCAGCGTCATGCTAGGCAATTTGGCCGTTCTGCATCCTGCCTATGCGCAGTTGCAGTTGGTTGCGGCCCGTTTAGCCGAAGCGACCAACTCGATCCTGGCTATGTTGCCCGAGCGAGCGAATACGGCTGGCGCCTGGTTGGCCGGTGTGGTTCCGCATCGAGAAGCGGGTGGAGCGGCCAGTAACACCAAGGGCAAAATTGCTTCAGAAATGCTCTCTGGTGAAGTCAAGCGCTTGTTGTTGATCAACGTTGAGCCTGAGCTTGACGCAGCCGATTCAGCCCAAGCGATCACGTCGATGGCAAAGGCGGACAGTGTTGTTAGCCTCAGTAGCTTTTGGTGCGACAGTTTGAAAGACCATGCCGACGTCGTGCTCCCCATTGCAACCTTCACGGAAACTTATGGCACCTTCGTGAATGCCACTGGTACCTGGCAAAGCAGTGCAGGGTTAACACCACCCAAGGGCGATTCACGACCAGGATGGAAAGTATTGCGAGTGCTGGCAGAAACGCTGGAGCTGACAGGTTTTGGGTTCGATAGCCCAGAAGACATTGGCCGTGAGCTACAACATCAATGTGCCAACGTTGAGTTAAACAACCTTACTGACTTCTCAAACGGTGTCAGCTATGCCAAGGCGGCTAACGGCGGTTTGATGAGAGCCGGTGAGACACCTATCTATGCAACTGATCCACTGGTTCGGCGCTCAGAGCCACTACAGAAAAGTGCTGATGGCAAACAGGCGTTTGCGTTTATGGCGGCCATCGAAGTGCGCAACCTCGGAGTTGCCGATGGCGATGTTGTGACGGTTAAGCAAAACGGCGCCAGTGTCTCCCTGCCGGTTAAGCAAGACGATTCGATTCCTGAAGGTTGTGTTTGGGTGCCAAATGGTTTGCCTGAGACCGCTGGATTGGGCGGCTTATATGCACCGGTTGAGGTAAGCAAATCATGATCGATGGGCTCATCCTAACGGTTGTTACGCTCCTCAAAATCGTTTTGATTTTGGTGCCCTTGATTCTATCGGTGGCCTACCTGACGCTTGCTGAGCGTAAAGTTATCGGTTCGATGCAGGTTCGAGTGGGGCCGAATCGTGTGGGTTGGAAAGGTTTAGGTCAACCGTTTGCCGATGTCTTCAAACTGATGTTCAAAGAAGTCATCGTCCCGACAAACTCATCGCGGTTTTTGTTTTTAGTAGCGCCAGTGTTGTCACTGGCTCCAGCGTTCGCAGCATGGGCGGTGATGCCATTTTCCGAAGGTTTGGTGTTGGCCGATGTGAATGCTGGGCTGTTGTACATCCTGGCGATGACTTCGTTGGGTGTTTATGGCGTCATCATCGCCGGTTGGGCCTCAAATTCTAAATATGCGTTCTTAGGAGCCATGCGTTCGGCGGCACAAATTGTCGCGTATGAAATCGCAATGGGCTTTGCTCTGATCGGTGTACTGATGGTGGCTGGTAGTTTGAACTTAGGTGACATAGTTCGCGCGCAGGAAGGCGGTTTATTCCGATGGTTCTGGTTGCCTCTGCTACCCCTGGCCGTGGTGTATTTTATCTCTGGTGTTGCGGAGACCAATCGTGCACCGTTTGATGTAGCCGAAGGGGAATCTGAAATTGTGGCTGGTTTTCATGTCGATTATTCGGGCATGGCCTTCGCGCTGTTCTTCCTGGCTGAATACGCCAACATGATTATGATCGCGGCCCTAACCGCTGTGATGTTCCTAGGCGGTTGGTTATCTCCGATTTCAGGCTTCGGAGATGGATTGCATTGGTTCATTATCAAAACCTGCGCAATGTTGTTTTTATTCTTGTGGTTTCGCGCCACGTTTCCACGCTATCGATACGATCAGATCATGCGTTTGGGTTGGAAGGTGTTTATTCCTGTGACCATCGTCTGGATCGCTGTGGTGGGGTTTGCCATCTATTTTGAGCTGGGACCTTGGTTCCAGATAAGAGCCTAACCGAGGCAATGTCAGCATGACGTCGAACATTAAAGACTATCTCAAGAGCTTTACGCTGTGGGAGCTGCTCAAGGGTATGCGGTTGACGGGTCGGTACTTCATATCCAAGAGCGTTACGATTTCATACCCTGAAGAGAAAACGCCGCAGTCCCCACGGTTTCGTGGCTTGCACGCGCTGCGCCGCTATCCCAACGGTGAGGAACGTTGTATTGCCTGTAAGCTCTGCGAAGCAGTCTGCCCAGCACTGGCGATTACCATCGATTCTGAACAACGTGATGATGGCACTCGCCGGACTACTCGATACGACATTGATTTATTCAAATGTATTTTTTGTGGGTTCTGTGAAGAGGCCTGCCCCGTCGATTCAATCGTTGAAACAAGAATCTTCGAATACCATTTTGAAAACCGGGGTGAACAAATCATGACAAAAGATAAATTGTTGGCGATCGGTGATAGGTACGAAGCACAGATTGCGGCGGATCGCTCTGCCGATGCAGCGTTTCGATAGGACTTTACTAACGTGAACTTCGAAATCTTTTTATTTTATTTATTCGCCGCCATATTGGTGGTGTCTGCCACTTGTGTTATTACCGTGCGTAATCCTGTGCATGCGGCTATGTTCCTGGTACTGACCTTCTTTAACTGCTCGGCGATTTGGTTGTTGTTGGAAGCGGAATTTTTGGCCATTACTTTGGTATTGGTGTACGTCGGTGCGGTGATGGTGTTGTTCCTGTTTGTGGTCATGATGCTCGATGTGAACGTGGCACCGCTGCGGGAAGGGTTTGTCAGGTATTTGCCGGTGGGAATTTTTGTCGGTGTGGTCATGCTCGTGGAAATGGTGTTTTTGATTACGCGACGTTACTTTCCCAGTGAGAATTTCGTCCCCCCCGTACGCGCCGATGGCGACTATAGCAATACGCGGGAGCTCGGCCTGTTGTTGTACAGCGATTACCTGTTCCAATTTGAGGTTGCAGCAGTGATCTTATTAGTGGCCATTGTGGCAGCGATCGCTTTGACCATGCGTCGACGCCCCGATACCAAGTATCAATCTCCGTCAGAGCAGGTGCAAGTCAGTAAAGCTGATCGATTGCGGGTGGTAAGCATGCCGGCGGAAAAGCGATGATTAGCCTGAATCACTACTTAGCGCTAGGCGCTATTCTGTTTTGCCTAAGTGTCGTCGGTATTTTTCTGAACCGCAAAAACGTCATCATATTGTTGATGTCGATTGAGTTGATGTTGCTGTCAGTGAATATAAACTTTGTGGCCTTCTCCTATTTTCTCGATGATGCGGCTGGGCAGATCTTTGTGTTTTTTATATTGACAGTAGCGGCAGCTGAGGCAGCCATCGGGTTGGCGATATTAGTGGTGTTATTCCGCAACCGGCAAACTATCAATGTCTCTGACCTTGACGAACTAAAAGGGTAGATCCAGTGAAGTTTCTTTATACCCTGATACCTCTAGCACCGTTGGCTGCAGCCATTGCAGCAGGTTTTTTTGGTAAAAAGCTAGGCCGTGCCAACTCCCATCGAGTCACGATTGCCGGTGTTGGTTTTTCGTTCTTATTATCGGTGGTGGCCTTTTTTAAAGTCATCATCGGTGATGCACCGGTGTTTAATGAATCGCTCTACGTTTGGATGGTCAGTGGCGGAATCACCTTCGAAATTGGGTTTTTGGTGGACAAGCTCACGGTGTTGATGATGCTGGTTGTCACCTTTGTGTCTTTGATGGTGCACATTTACACCATTGGATATATGCACGAAGATCCCGGCTACCAGCGCTTTTTCAGTTATATCTCGCTGTTCACTTTTTCAATGTTGATGCTGGTGATGTCGAATAACTTCCTCCAACTCTTTTTTGGCTGGGAGGCAGTTGGTCTGGTGTCTTATCTTTTGATTGGTTTTTGGTACACCAAGGAAACAGCGATCTTTGCCAATATGAAAGCTTTTCTGGTGAATCGAGTGGGCGATTTTGGCTTCGTGCTCGGCATCGCTTGTATTGTTATGTATACCAACAGCCTGTCCTACACCGATGCGTTTAGCGCAGCTCCTAACTTGGCAGGTGAGTCCATCGCGATCTTTGGGTCGGTAGAATGGAGCGTGATCAGCGTTGCGTGTATTTTGTTGTTCGTGGGTGCGATGGGTAAGTCGGCGCAAGTTCCATTGCATGTCTGGTTGCCCGATTCTATGGAAGGTCCTACGCCTATATCGGCATTGATTCATGCCGCGACCATGGTAACCGCCGGTATTTTTATGGTCGCCAGAATGTCGCCCCTGTTCGAATTTTCTGAAGCCGCTTTGAGCTTTGTACTGATCATCGGCTCTCTTACTGCCTTTTTCATGGGGTTGGTGGGGATTGTGCAAAACGACATTAAACGTGTTGTGGCGTATTCCACGTTGTCACAACTGGGTTATATGACGGTTGCGTTGGGTGTGTCAGCTTACTCGGCCGCCATTTTTCATCTGATGACACATGCCTTTTTTAAAGCGTTACTGTTCTTGGCCGCTGGCTCAGTGATTATCGCCCTGCATCACGAGCAAGATATACGCAAAATGGGTGGGCTTAAAAAATATCTGCCTATCACATACTGGACTTCGTTAATTGGTTCCCTGGCGCTGATCGGTTTTCCGGGCTTGTCTGGATTTTATTCCAAGGACGTCATTATTGAAGCGGTGCATGCATCAACGATTCCAGGCGCTGGAATTGCCTACTGGGCTGTGTTGCTCGGTGTGTTTGTTACGGCGTTTTATTCGTTTCGTATGTTCTTCTTAGTGTTTCATGGTGAAACGCGTATGGATAAACACACCGCTGAGCACGCGCACGAACCACCGGGTGTCGTAACCTGGCCATTGATTTTGCTCGCGGTGCCTTCAGTACTGATTGGTATATTCACCGTCAGCACGGTCGTGTTTGGTGACTTCTTCGATGGGGTTATCACTGTTGCTCAAGAACACGACGTGATCGCGGCTGTGGGTGAGAAATATCACGGACCGATCTCATTTATGTTCCATGCCTTCGCAACGCCTGCGTTGTATCTGGCTGCAGCTGGTGTTGCTGCTGCTTACTACCTATACATGGTGGCGCCGGAAATCCCTCAACGAATAGCAACGCGCTTTAGTGGCTTGCATCGCTTACTTGAAAACAAATATGGCTTTGACGATGTCAACCAGGCGGTCTTTGCCGCCGGTAGTGTTGGCGTGGGCAAAGCGCTATGGGAAAAGGGTGATCAGAAAATCATTGATGGCGTGATGGTTAATGGTTCTGCAAAAGGCATTGGACTGTTGTCTGGTGTTACCCGATTTGTTCAAACCGGTTATCTGTTCCACTATGCATTTGCCATGATTATTGGTTTGCTGGCGTTGATGACCTGGTTTTTGTTTAGTTGATAGGCGTATAGCGAATGCCCACTCTTAGCCTGATAATCTGGCTGCCCATACTGGCAGGTCTGGCGATCATTGCCATCGGTGATCGGTCGTGCCGTCCGGCAGCGCTTGGTGTATCGGTTCTGACTTTTTTGTTGAGCTTACCGTTGTACTTTGGCTTCGATAACTCAACCGCTACGATGCAGTTTGTTGAAAATGCCGCATGGCTGCCCGGATTTGATATCAACTACAGCTTAGGAGTTGACGGCATTTCTGCGCCGTTGATTTTGCTCACCACACTGATCAACGTCATCGTGGTCATATCTGCCTGGGAAGTGATAAAAGACCGGGCTGCGATGTATATGGGCGCGTTTCAAATCATGACCGGTCTGATGGTCGGTGTGTTCGCCTCTCTAGATGCCATTTTGTTTTACATCTTCTTCGAAGCCACGTTAATACCGATGTTTCTAATCATTGGGATTTGGGGTGGGCCGAATCGTGTCTATGCCACCATTAAGTTCTTTCTCTATACGTTCCTTGGTTCCGTCTTCATGCTGGTCGCATTAATTTATTTATACCGAATGGGTGGTACCTTCAATATTCTCGGAATGCACACACTCGAGATTGCAGAGCGACCTCAGTTCTGGATCTTTCTGGCGTTCTTTGCAGCTTTTGCAGTGAAAATTCCGATGTGGCCAGTGCACACTTGGTTACCTGATGCGCACGTGGAAGCCCCAACAGCAGGGTCGGCCGTACTGGCTGCCATCATGTTGAAGATGGGTGGCTATGGATTTCTTCGATTCAGTTTACCGATCGTGCCGGATGCAAGCGAGGCCTTGGACGGCTTTATGATTGCCATCTCTTTGATTGCGGTGGTCTACATCGGGTTTGTAGCACTGGCGCAGCAGGATATGAAAAAGCTCATCGCCTACTCATCTATATCGCATATGGGTTTCGTGACGTTAGGTATATTTATCGCGTTTATTTTGATCGGGAAGGGCGATACGCAGGGTGTGGCGCTGGGTATTGAAGGTGCAATGATGCAAATGATTTCACACGGTTTCATTTCGGCGGCGATGTTTCTGTGTGTGGGTGTTATGTACGATCGTATTCACTCTCGTCAGATCAAAGACTATGGTGGTGTGATCAACAAGATGCCGATATTCGGCGCCTTTATTGTCTTCTTTGCGATGGCTAACGCGGGGCTTCCTGGAACCTCGGGGTTTGTTGGCGAGTTCATGGTCATACTCGCAAGCTTTAAAACCAATTTTTGGATTGCCTTTTTGGCAGCCCTAACGTTAATACTGGGTGCTGCCTATACGCTGTGGATGATCAAGCGCGTAATCTTTGGTGCAGTGGCCAACGAAAAGGTAGAGGGCTTGATCGATATCAATCGTCGCGAATTCTGGATGCTGGCAATACTTGCTGTGTTTGTTCTGCTAGTGGGCGTTTGGCCCGATATGCTTGCCGACATGATGCATGTTTCGGTTGAAAATCTTGTGCAACACATCTCCATCTCGAAGTACTAGGCCGAACCCATGGACAATCTTTCAATAGCGACGCCTGAAATCTTCATGCTGATAGCCACATCGGCGGTGTTGTTGGTCGGGCTTTTCATTCCCGAAGAGAATCGGCGAATAACCTATTGGCTTGCACAGGCATCTTTGGCCGCCACTTTAGTGCTGAGTTTGAGTCAGCTGGGCAGTGGCACCATTAGCGGATTTAGAGGTGCTTACGGTATCGACCCAATGAGTGTTGTACTCAAAAGTTGGATTATTGTGGTCGCGATGGGTGGGTTTCTGTATTCAAGGGATTACCTTGCCACACGTCGCATAGCCAATGGCGAATACTACGTGCTTGGTCTGTTTGCGGTAACCGGAATGATGGTCATGGTATCGGCAATCAACATGCTCACGGTGTATCTAGGCCTGGAACTCTTAGCGCTGTCGCTGTATGCCATGGTGGGTTTATATCGTAGTAACAGTGGTGCTTCTGAAGCGGCGATGAAATACTTTGTACTCGGCGCTTTAGCGTCGGGGATGTTGCTCTATGGTATGTCGATGATATATGGCGCAACAGGTTCTCTAGATCTGGCGACAATTAAAGATATTCTTTCTGGTGGTGAACAGCGTAGCACCGGTGCCCGATTTGGCCTTGTGTTTGTTATTGTTGGTATCGCGTTTAAGCTGGGGGCCGTGCCCTTTCATATGTGGGTGCCAGATGTGTACGATGGCGCACCCACCTCAGTCGCACTATTCATAGCGACCGCCCCAAAAATTGCTGCATTCGCGATGATCATTCGATTGCTCGTCAATGGCTTGGAGACATTGTCGTTGGATTGGCAAATGATGTTGGCGATCATAGCGGCACTTTCTATGATTGTGGGTAACCTTGTTGCGATTGCTCAAACCAACATAAAGCGAATGTTGGGATACAGCACCATCTCTCACGTGGGTTTTCTGCTGCTAGGTATTATTAGTGCCGACGCAGCCGGCTACAGTGCTGCGATGTTTTATGCCATTACCTATGCGTTCACTACCTTAGCTGCTTTTGGTGTGGTTCTTGTACTGTCCCGCGGTGGTTATGAAGCGGTTATGCTTGATGATCTGACAGGGCTTGCCAAAAGAAACAGTTTGCTCGCCGTTGTGATGATGCTCGCCATGATTTCACTAGCCGGTGTTCCTCCGGTGGTGGGCTTTTACGCAAAATTGTCCGTGCTAAAAGCTGCAATCAGTGCCGATTTTGTCTGGTTAGCTATCGTTGGGGTAGCGATGTCGGTCATCGGGGCCTTCTATTATTTGCGGGTTATCAAGTTGATGTACTTTGATGATCCAGTCAATGTTGATGAGGTGGTTGCCGCTCCGGATGTCAGTGCAGGGTTGGCTGTGAACGCCGTGGCGGTGGTGGTTCTTGGCCTGTTTCCAGGTTTGATCATGAGTGCCTGTATCGCAGCATTTGCTTAATTTCGACATATCACAGCAATTAACATTTTGAAACACTATGCTCTGAGCACTGGCTGTGCGTGAGTGATCAGGGTTGGGTTAACAGCCCTCAGGAATTATTAATGCCAATTAGGAATGCATCATGATAACCATCGACGTTGAGGCTTACTTAAAATCGCTCCAGCATACGGCTCGTGAAGCGGGTGCACGAATCATGGAGATCTATGCCTCTGATCCGGAAGCTGAAGAAAAAAGTGATGGTTCTCCGGTGACCTTAGCGGATACCGCGGCTGAGGCTGTGATATTACCTGCGTTGGCAGAACTCGCCCCTGATATGACAGTGATATCGGAGGAGAATGCGCAAAGTCATTCGGTCTCTGCACCTGACCAATTTTTCTTAGTCGATCCATTGGATGGAACAAAGGAGTTTCTCAAGCGCGATGGTGCAGGTTCTTTTACGGTCAACATTGCTTTGGTTGAAAACGGCGTACCCGTATTAGGTGTCGTGTTTGCACCGGCGATAGATCGATTGTTTGTCGGCGCATCTGGGCATGGTGCAACCGAGTACTATAAGGGCACGCGTCGTAGTATTGAAATTCGTAAGGTGCCGATATCTGGTGCGGTGGCTGTGGCCAGTCTGTCTCATCGAGATGAGGCAACCGACAATTGGTTAAGCCAACACGGGATTGTCGATACTGTGTCTATTGGTTCATCACTGAAATTCTGTTTGGTTGCAGCTGGTGAAGCAGACGTATACCCCCGCTTCGGGCCAACGATGGAATGGGATACAGCGGCTGGAGACGCGGTGCTAAGAGCCGCAGGTGGTCGTGTGACGCAGCCTGACGATACAGACTTTGTCTATGGCAAGCCAGACTATCGAAACGGCGCTTTCGTCGCTCAAGGAAACGTGCAGATAAATCCTGTATCTGCTTGAAACTTAAATAAGCGATCCCTATAATAGCCGAGCCGGTGCGGGGTGGAGCAGTCTGGCAGCTCGTCGGGCTCATAACCCGAAGGTCGCAGGTTCGAATCCTGCCCCCGCTACCAATTAACACAGCACACGTAATCGCTATCTTCACGATGCAGCGCGATGCCGGAACCTGCGACCTAGTCGCAGACCTGGGCGGCCCCGTTCGAATCCTGCCCCCGCTACCAATT
>JAHQVR010000340.1 GCA_019634245.1 Gammaproteobacteria bacterium | reverse complement strand
TAATTAAATCGACTGATCTGGCTTTGTTTCACTCCGAGTAAAACTTGCGTTTCTCCGGCTTGTACGACCACAACTTTTTCTTTGGTACCCAGTGGCAAAGTGGCAACTACTTTCAAACTACCCGCAGTAGCTCGGCCCAGACCTGGTTGCTGGCGGATCAACCAGGCACAAAGAAGAAAGAAAACGATAACCGCGCCAAGCGCTACGACCAACTTCCCTAGGTATCCCCAGGTGAAGCCAGAAACCAGCGTTGGGGTACTCCCCTCTGCGAGTAACGGCGCACTGAAGAAAGCAACAATCGCCAAAACACCCATTTTTATCAAGAGGCGCTGACTCATAATCTAAGTTCCCACCTGATTCAACGGTTCGCCCGCATTCACTACGCTGGTTAATCGCACCCCGTATTTATCACCGACTTTCACCGCTTCGCCGTGTGCTACCAAAGTACCGTTCACCAGCACTTCCATCGGTTCACTGGCTAAGCGCTCCAGTTCTATAACGGCTCCAGGGTTTAAGGCTAGTAGCTCGCGAATGCTAACCTTTGTACGGCCCAACTCCATCGACACCGTCACCGGTATGTCCATGATCAGATCCATGCTGCCCGCTAACGCTGCATTGGGAACACTCTTTAACGCAGGTTCGGTACTACCAGCACTGGTATCCCCAATTTCAACTTGCTCTACCTCAGACTGCTCTGGCGAGTCATCTGGTTCAGGCACATTTTCAGCTGCATCTTCAGCACTCATACGCACACCCACCTAGAACTGACAGGGTTAGTCCTATACAGTTTTTTGTTGGTTTTTTTGTTGTTATATTCATTCACTTTCTAAATTAAACCCAGCTTTGAAAACTTGCAGAGAGTTGTTCGTTGGACACGCCAACCTTAGCCCTAAACAGCGGTACTGATTCAATCGAAAACAGAGCTACGCTGACATCATCCAACGGGATAAAATCACCTGTTTTAAAACTACTGACAGTACGCAACGGCATTTTTTTCTCCGCAAGCGCGCACTTCAGTTCTAATTCGCACTCTGTCACTTGTTCCTTTAATGCAGAAGACCAGTTTGGTTCACGAACACTGCCATCTTTTATCGGCAGAAGCTTCGTACCTAAAAGCAGCTCAAGAACGGCGAGTGAGAACCACAGTTCTATTGAGGTCTCGAATTCACCCACAGTCACAGAAAACGAGATTATTACCATCGATTCAACCCGACCAGCCTGAACGGCCTTTTGATAATCCCAAGCTTCGATATCTGAAGAATTTTCAAGCGAGCTTTTAGTTTTCAGTAGTGTTTTAATGGCATCGATTATTTCTTCAGAGAGTTTGTCGATCATGCCGTTTTCGGTAAACGAAAACTCGCGTGATTCCAATTCACCCTCAAGATCTCCAGCACCTCCAAAAAATATATCCACAAGGCGAAACACCAACTCGTGGGGCACAGCAACACCAATCAATCCATTCAACGCAGATAATCGAAACAACCGATTAAATTGAGGTTGCTCCTCCGTGTTTTTGATCGGATCAAATTTCCCAATTTTGGGGGGCTTAGCTATCAACTCTACCGGACTTCTGACATAGTCAGAGATGGACACAGCTACATCTTCGGAGAGCTTTGACAGGTACATATCGAATACCGGCAAATGCTCGTAGATGCCAACAGCTGGGTCGGTAACATCTAAAAGATCAGATTCGTTTAGTCCCGTATCGTCATTTATTTCGACCTCAGCATCCGCCAATTCTTCATCTGAATTTTCTGCGGTCGCATTTTCATCCACACCGTCTGAGCTATCAGAGTCAGAACCAGCATCGGCAGAGCCTTCTTCAGAGGAGGTATCCTCTTCAGCCTCGTTGGCGTCTTCGGTATTGTCCGACTCGTCTTCGTTTTCGTTTGCCATCAGTGATAATTCCGATTACAACTACTGAAGTACAAATCTTATGAAGTAGGCATCCTCAACCGGTTTGGCCTTTGAATGCTTGCTAACAATTTCATTTAGTACTGTAATAACCTGCTCTCTAAGCGCATTTTTCCCCTCAACGGTAATCATCTCGGGACCTGTCTGAGCGGACAAAAGTAATAGCAGGTTATTTCTAAGTTCTGGGGTATGGTCGTCCAGGACAACGATGGTTTCCTCGTCGTGAGTGGCGATGGAAATTTCAACCATCAATACACGAGGTCGCTCCTTAGAATTAAAGTTAACGACAAACTCGGGTTGAATGTTGTAATAGAAAACTTCTGTGGGTGCCTCGACAACTTCAACAACGGTCGCTGCCGGTTGGGAGACAGCACCGACTATGACCACCGAACCACCAATCGATGCACCGATGACCAAAAGCGCACCGACACCTATAAAAATCCATTTTTTCATAGCAAGCTCGAATATTAGTTGTTATGCATAAGCATCAATTCGGCCATCATGGCTTATGGCAGTGTCTTTTAGAGACAATCTAGATGTATCCTCCTCAAGCTCTCTTTCAACAAAGTTGAAACCCTTATCTGAATCACTCTCTCTAGCACTGCCATCCGCCAGGTGTCCAGATTCTTGTTTCTCCGAACCTACATTTACATCCACCTGAGTAAATTCTTGATCACTCAGTTGTTCTCGCAATCTCGGCAATGAGGCTTCTAATAGATCTCGGGACTGAGTCTGCGCAGCCGCAATGTTTACGGTGATTTGTTCAGCCTCGACCGCGATGTCAATTTGTATGGGGCCCAGTTCTGCCGGATGAACTCTCAACGTAGCACTGCGCACCCCATTTTCCGCCATTGACAAGACATGTTGCGATAGTTTCACCGGGAGATCGGGGCTATTGATGTTAATAGGCGTTGTGAACATTGAACTGCCCTCTGACACAGAGCCCAAACGAGCACCGGTGGTAACGCTCGGCATCGAAAGCACACTTTCGTTGATATCGGTACCAACGGTAAGTTCGGTCAGTGCTGATGCGTCTATATTAGTTACGCTTGACACCTTCGCTGAGCGTGAAACCGCAGCGCCATTGGCTTGAGCCAGAACAGCAGCAGAGGCAACCACTTGGTTTCCTTTTACCTGAATAGCATTTCTCTGGTTGAGTTCTGTTAAGTTTTCAGCCTCCGACGTATCAATTTGCGCACCGTAGGACTCAGCAACTACCGCTTGATCGGCCGTGGCGAATTGAGTCTTCAATCGAGAGAAACTCTCAATACCATTCTTTTGAAAATCAATCGACGAGTGGGGTGCCGGTTTTTTTGCCGTAAGCATCGTCACACCATTCGACACCGTTGGAACCGCTGAAGTATTCGTGTCAGCATTTGCCGCTGAGGTTGGTGCCATGTTCGTTTCCAATAAACGTGTATTCATGGACCCAATACTGTTTGCCTGCTCAGCACGACGAAAATGTATGTCGGTTGGATTGGCAGATATTGGGGCTTTTGGCGATTGTTTGGTCACCTCAGCCACCTGCGTTGGGTCAACCCCTATCCGTCCTGGACTGTTTTCCAATCCGGCTTGGTTTTTCAGAACAGAATTTAGTCCCGAAGATAAATGGCTATCTTTACTGTGAGCAACAGAATCAGCGGCTACCGGCTCAACAGAGATCACCTTTGAGGGATCTACCACCACTTTATTATTTGAATTCTCAGTTACCAGCGTGGTTGCTACCGTACGCTCCACAGTCGACGCATTTCGCGACTCAACCTTAGGCTTTTGCAAACCAGCCAGATCTGAGTCAATCAAGGTGCGATTAAAGGCTATCGCGTTGTCTTGATCCGTACGGCCAGGAGTCATACGAATCGTTGAATCAGCCGCTAGTCTCCGATCAGGCGTTGACTCGGCCTCAACTGCGAACATGGTTTCAGGAGCCGCGCTTAGCGGCATTTCATCACCTTCATACTGGACCAGATCAGACAGAACATGGTGCTTGTGCAAGTTAAGTTCAGCCGGTAGCTCAACGCTATCAATATCGACGGCCACAGATTCACTGGTAAGAACAACATTATCGGGAAGCGCTGGCTTGTCGCTGAACTGGCCCATGTGAGATTGAGTCAGAGCATTTTTGGGCTTTACGTTTGTGTGTTCTTTGACGAACGGGCTTTCGTTGTTTTCGGAAGTCGAGCTATGGCCAGCCATAGCTTTGGACAAAGACTGTTGAAATTCCTGCGATCCGCGATCAGTGTGGGGCTCAGTGATTGGTGCAGCTAGAGCTGAGCCGGGATCGGCTTCGAAAAACCCTAACACGTCTAGTTGGGCACTGCCCTTTGCGAGGTCCATAGCGACTCACTCCCTGTCTCGATCTGAGCGTCTAAAAACGCTTTCTCTGCCTACTTACCATGTAGGACTACTCACTAGCTATCGAGCAAGTTGCAAGCCAGTCATCGGTAGGGTTCGTTGATACCCGGCTGCGCCATTGTCATTCTGATAGATTCATCACACTGTTCCTGCAAACGCTTCGCCTGCGACAGAGTGACTTGCTCTCCGTGGGCCTCCAATGCACGGCGTAGAGCCTCCGCTTTTTGCTGAACCAACGTCACCTGAGACAACGCCTCGGCCTCCATTCGCTTCAATGACTGCAACCTGTCTTCCAGCATGCCAATATTTTTACTCAGACGCTGCATAAAAAGCTGTAAATCAGCATAGGTGTCGGGCCGTGAATGGGTGCCAATGCCAAAGAATTGTCGATACTCCTGGGTGTATTGAATGAGCGTGGCCAGCTGATGTTCAGCATCACGCACAAAGGCTGACTTTTGCGCCAGCGCGATCATCGCTGTCTGCACCTCTTGATCTCTGATTTCGAGCAATTCCTCGAGCCCGTTTATCTCTTTCATACGGTGGCAACAGCGTCGAGACTATGAATAATTTCCAATAGTGAGTTGATACTTTCAGTGCGATTAGATGACTCCGACAATGCTTGCCTTATATAGCTTTGTATATTGGGCCAAGCACGAATCGCTTGATCAACGTCGCTGTTGCTACCGGCTTGGTAGACACCCATATTGATCAAATTTTCATTCTGCTTATACAAACCATATAACCGTCTGAGGGCCCCAATTGCTTTGAGTTGTTGCTGATCGGCCAGATCATTGGCAAGCCGACTCACCGAGGCCTCAAGATCGATCGCCGGATACACACCCGATTCGGCTACCTCACGTGACAGCACGATATGTCCATCCAACACGGCTCTGGCAGCATCCACGACAGGATCATTTTGATCATCTCCCTCGGCCAATAGAGTGTAAATCGCAGTAACTGAGCCACCTGATGCACCATATCCTGCGCGTTCAACCAATTGCGGCAGCAGTTTAAACACCGAAGGCGGATAGCCTTTGGTCGTCGGTGGTTCGCCGATAGCCAGGCCAATTTCTCGTTGCGCCTGTGCAAATCGAGTGAGGGAGTCCATCAGAAGTAATACGTGTTTGCCTTGATCGCGGAAATGCTCCGCAATCGTGGTTGCCAGCATGGCACCGTGTAACCGACGCACTGCCGTGTTGTCTGCAGGCACCGCCACAACCACTGAGTTTGCTAACCCTTCGCTACCCAGAATGTTATCGACAAACGCCTTAACCTCCCTTCCCCTTTCTCCAATCATCCCAATGACCGTTACATCGGCCTCAGTATGTCGACTCATCATTCCCAGAAGTTGACTCTTGCCAACACCACTTCCGGCAATGAGCCCCATACGCTGTCCCCGACCAACGGTGAGTAGGCCATTGATCGCTCTTACACCCACATCTAAGGGTTGGTTGATCAAAGTTCTTTGTAATGGATTAATCGGTTCTGCCTGAATGGATCGGCGAGCCATTCCAGAGATGGGCCCTAATTCATCAATGGGCTCACCAGCCGCATCGATGATCCTACCCAATAGTCCATCTCCAACGCTGGCATCGAACTTCTGATTGACTGGCAACACTTGAGCTCCCACCGTCAAACCTTGTATTTCATCGAAGGGCATTAGAAAGAGTTTATCTTCAGAAAAACCAACGACCTTGGCATCGACAAACCCAGTGTGGGTTGATACGTGACATTTGGAACCGATGGAAGCAGAGCAACCAGTTGCCTCCATAGTCAGACCAATCATCCGCGACAACTTACCTGATACAGTCGGTGTGGGGGACACCAACTGATTCCTAAGCCTCTGTAGCCGGTAAACCCTGGCGGTGCAAACACGCGCAGGATTCACGGGTGTTTCTCATCAGCCTGTTTTGTAGATTCCACTTCGTGTTCAACATCGGCATCTGATTCATCGGCAGAATTCTTCGAATCTCTGGTAGCTTGTTCCTCATCATCTCCACTCTGAGCTGTTGAGGAGATGGTCTCTTCTGTAGATTGAGCAGTGGTATCCAGCTTCTCGCATAGACTATTGAGCAGGGTATCCAATCCGACGTCGATGTAGGACTTATCCGTTTCGACTAAACAGCTGCCAACACACAAACTCGAGTCCGCTAATAACTGAACACTACTTGAGGAACATATCGCTCCGGACGTATTACATCGCTCCACATCTTCTGGATGCATCCGTATCGAGGCGGAATTGTCCTTCAATGCAAATTCTTCCATTAAATAGGCGATCAAGGATTTATAGTAGGTAGCATCGGTTTTCAGCTCATGTTTCAATATAGAACGTGAGAGTGCCATTGAGAGTTGAAGTAATTCATCCATCACCTCATCTTCGAGACGATTCACCTGAACCTCGATGGTTTCAACTAATATGGACAGTCTTTTTTTCTCTTCTGCGGCGCTATCAGCGGCGTTCAGCTCCCCTCGCTCCAGGCCTTTTTGAAAGCCTTCTTGCCGAGCCTGTTCAATGGCTTCTTGCCATTCAGCTTCAGTTCGATCGGACAGATCGGTATTCCCGGCAAGCGCATCGTTTGAGTCCCGCCTGGTATTCGATCTAAACACCGGCAAATCCCAGGGTACGACCTCTTCAGACGCACTGTGGTTAGACAAAGTCATCGCCTTTGCCTCCGAGATTTATCTTGCCTTCTTCAGCCAAACTCATTGCGCACACCAATATTTCCTTCTGTGCCTCTTCCACTTCTGCTAATCGCATAGGTCCCTTGGCATCCAAGTCGTCCTTTAACAAAGTCGCTGCACGACTGGACATGTTGCTGAATATTTTGGTTTGTATTTCCTGGTTCGCGCCTTTCAAAGCACAGACCAACGTTTCACTGGAAACATCCCGAAGCAATGTCTGCATGCCTCTGTCGTCAATAGCTAACAGATTCTCGAACACAAACATTTTTTCTTTGATACTGGCCGATAGTTCAGAATCAATCTCAGCAAGTTTCTCTAAAATTATTTCTTCCATCTCGGTTGGCACTTCGTTGAGAATTTCCGCCACAGTCTTGATACCACCAGCACCATCTAGTTGAATCTCTATACTTTCCGAGACTCGCTGTTCAAGAACCGAATCTATTTCTTTCAGTGCCACTGGATGGACTTTATCTAAGCGAGAAAGGCGCACCAAAATATCAACCTTTCTGTCGTCCTCCATAGTTTCCAGCACGCTGGCAGATTTTTCACGGTTCAGATAACTCAGAACAATCGCAATAAACTGAGGATGTTCATCACGAATTAGCTTGGCAACCACATCGTCGGGCATCCATTTTAGAGAATCGAGTGTTGGCGCAATACTGTCCTTATCTATTTTAGACATCACCGCTATGGCAGCTTCTTTGCCAATAGCTCGATCGAGCATGCGTGCAAGATACGTATCGGGAGACACACCCATGGTGTACTCTTTTTCTATTCGATTGATAAACTGGTCCAACGTCGCACTGATGTCTTTTTGAGAGACAGTCCCAACGTCATTCATAGCTTCGCCTATCGCCTGTACCTGAGACGGCTCCATATGCATCAATACATTGGCAGCATTCTCTTCGCCCATAGCCATCAACAAAATGGCTGCATTAAAAGGCCCGTTGATCGGCTCTTCGGATGTAGATTCTGATACTTCTGCCACGTCTGTCGATTCAGCGGCCATCTAAGTCTCCACCCACGCTTTCACCACACGAGCGACTCGCTCAGGATCTTCGTTCGCCATAGCACGTGCCACATTAAGAATGTCGCCATACACCGGCGCAGGCGCTGGTAATCCATCAGGGTTGTTGGCGCTGAGGCTTCCTGACGATTCTGCCCCCTGGTTTAAAGCCTTCCGTTCGTCTTCATCCTGATCGCTAGGCAGGGCCACCAAGGCCTCCTGGCGTGCCGTCAGGCTTCTCATAGCCGGTCGAACAACCATAAAAATAAGTAGCAACACGGCGAGTCCTGCAAACACTTGTTTCAGTGCACCTTCAAACCAAGGTTTCTCCCAAATCGGTGGCGGCTCAGGGGCTTCCAGCTCTGGCAATGGCAAAAACGACTGATTAAAAATATAGATACTGTCGCCTCGAGCTTCGTCAAAACCCATCGCCTCTTTCGCCAAGGCCGTGAGTTGTTCAATTTCCTCTGGTGTTAATTTGATGCGCTCCTCTTCCCCGGCTTCGTTAAGCGTTGTTTTATCGTCAACAATGATCGCAGCGGACAATCGCCGGATATTGCCTGGCGCCTGTTTGGTATGCCGGATAGTTTTATCCAGTTCAAAATTGCGAATCGTTTGGTTGTTCGCAACACCTTGAGACGGAGCCTGGGTTTCAATCGGTTCAGTGCCGTTAGGCTGATTGGTCAAGGCACCCGGTATTCCAGCTGCACCGCCATCGATGCCCTGATTCTGTGAAATCTTGGACTCTTCACTACGTATCTGAGCGGGATCCCCATCAAACAGTTCTTGAGTTTGCTCATCGGTAGTAAAGTCAATATCGGCGGTAACACTAGTTCGAACACTCCCTTCACCCACCAAAGGCGTCAACAGCGACCGAATTCTCTCGGCTAACAGTGTTTCAACTTTTCTGGTGTATTCAAACTGAGTTCCGGTTTGCTCCAAGCCGCCGATCTCATCCATGTGAGAAAGTAAATTTCCTGCTTGATCCACCACAGTTACCTGGGAGGCTTCTAAATAGGGGATGCTGGAGGCGACGAGATTAACGATCGACTTGACGTGCCCTTTTTCCAAGCTTCGCCCACCTATGGGTCGAACCATGACAGATGCAGATGCACTGGCACGATTGCGTAGAAAGACTGATTGCTTGGGCAAGGCTAGATGAACGCGAGCAGCATCAATGTATCGCATAGAACTGATAGTGCGGCTTAGCTCGGTTTCTAAGGCATGCTGGTAGCGAGCCGTTTCCATAAACTGGCTGGTACCCAATGAGTTCTCTTGTTGAAGAAGCTCCAGACCAACCCCGCTGTTACCCGAAATTCCAGCAGACATTAGCTGTACACGAATTTCGGCAGCTTGCGCCTTAGGAACTAGAACGGCTCCGGAGTCGGGATCTATTTTGTACTCGTACTGAGTGTTGCTCAGCATAGCAACCACCTCAGAGGCGGTATCACCATCCATTCTTTCCAGAACCGGTGTGTAATCCGGAGCTCGGGCGCTCATGATCAAGCCAACACCTAAAGACAGAGCGGCTGCTAAAGCGATTATCGAACCCAGTTGAGGAGACCGTATGGTATCCACTAGCAGCTGAATCAAATTAGATGCGGGCGGCGAGTCTTGGCTACCCGTCGTCTGATTTGCATCCATTTATGTAAACTCCTTTTTTATTAACACAGCAGACTATTTAACTCTTATTTCTAAACTTACGAGCAATTGGCTCTTCTTACCAACCCTGTGAGCCAAGGTAGGTTCACAACGGCATATTCATTATTTCCTGATAAGCCGACACCACTTTGTTGCGCACCTGTGACAATGTTTCAAAGGACACTCGAGCTTTTTGCATCTCAATCATTACTTGAGAGAGTTCTACTCCCTGCTCACCCCGTTCAAATGCCTTGGCAAGTTCAGATGCTTGAGTGGATGTCTCATTCACATGATGAATAGATGTTTTTAGTACCTCGGTAAAATCCGTTGTCTTTGCATCATCGTTTTTAACCGCAGCCGAATTCGGGTTCTCAAGACCGGCTTGCGCCGCCATTGTTCTTAGCTGGGCAAGCAATACATTGGAATCAATTGAATTACTCATTTTCGCTCACTCACAACGAACAAAGATCAATTCAAAGGAACGTTGATATAAACAGGCGAACCTGCTTGTGGAGCGCCGATTTGCGATAGTTTCAACGACAGTTTCCTTAGCATGGTCGCATCTCTGTTCGCGTGTCTGAAGTAGCTTTGAGAGCCGGGAATTGCCTCGCCGGAGAACAAGTTAGTCTCAAACGGTAGGTAATCTTCTTCGTCACCTAGCTTGTGAAACTTCGGTTCAAAGGTCGTACCATCATTGCCCACGGCAATAGAACCAGGATCACTTTGAATGACAATATTTTCAAATGCCTCAACCTCATAACGCACCGTAAGTCGACCGCCGGAGCTTAATCCATCAGCCGACAGAATAGTGACGTGAAACTCGCCATTAGCCGATTCCCAAACACAGGGCGTCCGATTGGCACAGTCCACTTCTTCGCCCGTGTCGGCGCCAAGTGGTAAATCGAGATACCCGATGCGATGTTTGGTACCGCCTTCTAGAATATTGATTGTCAGCCGGGCTATCGATCGTGTCGAATGGGCAGGTGATTGCTGAAAAGTTTGCGTGATCGTTAAGCCAATGCCTGCGAGCAAATCCACTTCTTGATCATCCGATAAAATCTCGCCTGTGGTATCCAAGCGTGTCGACGCCAAGGCATACACTTGACCCACTGAATCAACAGCAGTTGCTGTGGCTAACCAGCGTAAACTGGTGTCGTGCGTTGTGGTCAGTGTGTACTGAACTTCAAGCCGATTCGTTAATGGGTCAGCATAGACGTTGACTATCGACACCTCGATGGCTAAATCGAGTGAGAACCAATCACAGGGTATTTCCAGATCGCAGTTGGCAAAACGCAATGCGCTATTGTCGTTTGGCGCAGCGTCTTCTAGGGGTTGTTCGACAGGGTCAAAGTTACCTAAAGAACTATTACCTTCGGTAAGCTCCGCGGGAAATTGAATGCCACCTGATGAGCCGGAGTCGCAGGCTGTTAAAGTAGTAAGCCCGGCGAGTAGCAGCAACGACAGAAACAGTCGTCGCTTGTTGATTGTGATCATGCTGCCCACCCTCCATAGTGAACTGGGTATTCCATTAACTTGAGCGCTTTATATTGCGTCTTCTAGACTGCTAGCGATGCAAGTTTTGTGTCAAAACAGCACACACTGCTGGAATTCAGTCCGTTATAGCGGATGTTATTGATTTATATAATCTTATGGGTCCTCAATCGACCTTTACCGTAAAGCTAAATTCCAGGCTTTGTTCAGGCCCAAAGGTATCAAGCATGGCTTTTATGACCCCTATGCCGCCTGTATCAGGTTCGATAATCACGCAATCACTTATTGAACAGGTGGCCGAGTGTTGATAAACCGTAAAGGCTGGAGTGTTTTCATGAATTTCCAGATTTTTGACGGACTCGGTGCCTCGGTTGATCACCGTTAACCGGAAATTGACGCAATGACCAGGCTCAACGTGCAAGCCCGAAGATTGATAAGGACCATCCAGTATGTGGTCGCAATCAAGATCAATGGCTTGCTCTAGATGAGCATCCAATTGCCCGTCTTCAGCCTGCGAAGGTGTGGCGAAATAAAGAGGCGCAAACAGCCACAGCCACCGGTACGCATGGGATCCTGCAAAGGGATATTGCATCAACAGTTTCACGCCTTCCTTGGGTTACGAACGCATCAATGCTTCCTGGCATTGTTTTCTCATCCCGCCCCATCCGCCGACGAAGCTTTAGGCGAAGCACGGGATGGATGATACGTTCAAACACTGTTCTGATTGAAATCGAGCAATAAATATTCCAGTGTCGAGCTTGAAAATTAGGCCAAGTACGCATTGTTGAACGGCCAAACCGATACATTAACGCTTGAGCTCGGGAACGCTTGAGCTCGGGAACGCAGGAACGCAGGAACGCTGTAACGCTGGAACGCTGTAAC